>CAZECB010000263.1:0-3731 GCA_964510745.1 uncultured Flavobacteriaceae bacterium
ATCAAAATTAACTGAAGCTGCAAAATCGGGTAAAGAAAATTTATTAGCTTTAGCTGTTGAAGCAGCTCGTGAACGCGCTACATTAGGAGAGATTAGTGATGCGCTTGAAGTAGAGTTTGGACGTTATAAAGCACAAGTAAAATCATTTAGTGGCGTGTATAGTAAAGAAATAAAAGACGATAGTTCCTTTAAAAAAGCAAGAGAATTAGCTGATGTATTTGCAGAACAAGATGGTCGTAGACCTCGTATTATGATTGCAAAAATGGGGCAAGATGGGCATGATCGTGGCGCTAAAGTTGTAGCTACAGGATATGCTGATGTTGGTTTTGATGTCGATATTGGCCCATTATTTCAAACGCCTGCAGAAGCTGCTAAACAAGCGGTTGAAAATGATGTACATATTTTAGGTGTATCCTCATTAGCTGCAGGTCATAAAACCTTAGTACCTCAAGTTCTTGAAGAATTAAAAAATTATGGCCGTGAAGATATCATGGTGATTGTTGGTGGTGTCATCCCAAAGCAAGATTATCAATATTTATTTGATGCGGGTGCAGTAGCCGTATTTGGTCCAGGTACAAAAATTAGTGCGGCTGCCATTAAGATTTTAGAGATTTTAATTGATGAAGAATAAATGATGAATACAAAATTGTTAACTACTGATATTATACTTGAAAATGACACAGTATTATTAATTCCTTTTAAAAACAAAAGGCATATAGAACTTAAGAATATTATTTTTGAAAAAGATATTTGGAAATATATGGGGATGTATATCGAAAATGATTTAGATTTTAATGCTTATATAAAAAACACCATAAAAGATTCTGAAATTGGTAATTGCTATCCATTCTTAATCATTGATAAACGTACTAATAAAGTTGCTGGAAGTACAAGGTATGGCAATATTAATGTTTCTAGTGAAAAATGTGAAATTGGATGGACTTGGTATGGCAAAGATTTTCAAGGAACAGGATTAAATAAATCCTGTAAGTATGAGCTTTTGAAGTTTGGTTTTGAAAATATAAAACTCAGAAGGATTCAATTCAGCGCAGATACAGAAAATATAAGATCTCAAAAAGCAATTAAAAAACTTGGTGCAAAGAAAGAAGGTATTTTTAAAAACAATTATATTGATGCTTCTGGAAAAAGTAAAGATGACATCTATTTTAGTATCATTAAACAGGAATGGGATGCTACAAAGATTATAAATTTCAAAGAGTTTATATAAAATTATATGGAAGGTATTGGAGTACTTAATGTCATAGGGTTTATAATTCTTATTATTATTTCTCTACTTGTTTTGTTTCTACTAACGGTTAAGACAACTCATAAATTAAGTAACCGCCTTTTTGCAGTTTTTTTAATTTTGATCGCTTTTGATATGAGTAGCTGGGTATTGTCTCCTTTTATAAGTACACAGTCTAATTTCACATTGCTCAGACCGAATTTAGTATTTTTACAACTTCCAATTTTTTATCTGTATGTATTGTCTGCTTGTTATTCAGATTTTAAATTAAAATCAAAGCATACATTACATATTATTCCATTTTTATTAGTTAATAGCATTCTTATTCCTCGATTTTATAGTGTAGATGTAGCTTCTAAACTAGCTTTCCTTCAACATAGTAATAGTATGATTGAAATAAAAAGTATTCATATTTTTATTCATATTCAAGTATTCTCTTATTTCACTCTTATTTTTCTCGTCTTAAAACGTTACAAAAAACTTTATCTTGAGAATTACACCAATTCGGCAGATCTTATTTATAAATGGTTATTTCAAATAAGTTTTGTGTTTGCGGTATTTCATTTTATAGCGTTACTAAAAAATATTTTTAAGTATACTGCTCCAGAAACAGTTTTTAATTGGATGGAATTAATCGTAGGTCTGTCTGCTTTATCCTTTATCTGTTGGTATGTATTAAAAGCTTTAAATAATCCTGATTTATTTAGAGGTGTAGATTCTAAACTTCAATTAGTTAATGACTTAACAATTGAAACTGATAATAGTGCTGATGAAAACACAAATCGAATTCAAGGTTTAAAAACCTATATGATTGAGAAAGAACCTTTTTTAAATCCTACGCTAACTTTACAAAGTCTTTCAGAAAAAATAGAACTCCCTTCTCGAGAATTATCTATATTAATTAATAAAGAACTTGGTCAACACTTTTTCGATTTTATAAATGGTTATCGCATTGAAAAAGCAATGAACATTTTAAAAGATACTTCAAAAAGTAAGTATACCGTTCTGGAAATATTATACGAAGTTGGCTTTAATTCTAAATCATCTTTTAATACAGCTTTTAAAAAACATACAGGCACTACACCTACAATTTACCGTAAATCATAATATTAAATGGATAGTTATTCAATCATCAGCATAACAAGCTTTATAATAGTTATTCTATTTGTGCTTATATCTATTTTTTTATTGAGCGTGAAAACCGCTAAAAAATTAAGCAATAAGCTACTTACTGCTTTTTTAATTATTACAGCTATAGACATCAGTGCATTTTTCTATCACAATTTTATTGAAGTACCTCCATCATTAGAAATGTTGCGAATACAAATCTCTAATTTTAAAGATCCGTTTTTATTTCTTTATATTTTGTCTATTATCTATTCAGATTTCAAACTTAAGTTAAAACATTTTATCCTTGTAATTCCCTGGGCAATATGTATTATTATTTTAATGCCAAACTTCTTTATAGTAAACAGCGAAGCGCAAGCTTTATTTTTAGAAAACTATAACACTACAATTACAATAGAGTCTCAAATTATTGAGATTATAACACGTATTATTGAAGTTGCTTTTATTATTGTTGAAATCTATTATATCTTAAGGTATCGCAAATTACTTTTAGAGAACTATACAGGAAAAGAGGCATTCTATAATTACAAGTGGTTAAAACAATTAATTATTTTTATACTAATTGGCCAGTTATTAACTTTTATTAAAGGTTTACTGAGGGATTCAGGAAATGTAGAATTAGATATTGTAAATGCCTTTAGAATATTTTTATTATTATTTGGGTTATTTTTCTGTTTTTGGTTGGTTTTAAAAGCCATGTTATCCCCTAAACTGTTTAGAGGTGTTGGCGTAAATTTAAAATTGTCTAAAGAATTAAGTATTTCAAACAATGATAGTAGGCAAAACGAACAAATACAATCTCTAAAAAATTATATGATTGATGAAGAACCTTTTTTAGACCCTTTATTGACTGTTCAAAGTCTGTCCAAACAAATAAATTTACCTTCACGTGAACTTTCTATTTTAATCAATCAAGAATTAAAACAACATTTTTTCGATTTTGTAAATGGTTATCGCATTGAAAAAGCAATGAAAATTTTAAAAGATGCTTCAAAAAGTAAGCATACCGTTCTGGAAATATTGTACGAAGTTGGTTTTAATTCTAAATCATCCTTTAATACAGCTTTTAAAAAACATACAGGGTAACCCCTACCTCCTATCGTAAGTCATAGTAATAGCGAGGCTTTGTAAAAAGTCGAACGCTTTTATCGCGAAAGTCGAACGCATTTGTTTTTATAAAAATGGTTCGACTTTATGCAATCGGTCGCACAAGATTTCTCATCACTAGATATTTGCTTCAAATAAAACAAGTATCAATCTTAAAACAGAAATCTTATGAAACATTTAATCACATTCATTTTATTAATAACCTGAGTTCGATTAATAAAAAGCGAGTTGGTTAGTTTTAATGGTTTGA
>CAZECB010000264.1:0-2902 GCA_964510745.1 uncultured Flavobacteriaceae bacterium
AAGTATTAATGATAAAATTAACTTCAGCTGAATTTGAAATCAATAATGTTTCAGAGGATACAATATCTATTCCAGCTTCACTTGTTAGATAATTAGCAATAGCAATACCTTCCTTTTTCCTTCTAACTAGAATACAAATGTCTTTATACTCAAATCCATTAGCAATACAATTATTAATAGTCTGTAATATATTTTGAGAATATATGAGATCTTTGTCATCATCTTTATCTAGATCTAAAAATGAAATATTGACATAGCCTTCTTTATCTTTTTTAATAGTTTGTGGACTTCTAATATATAGGTTTTCATAATCATTATTACTAAATGCAAAAGTAGATAAGTGTTTAAAAAAACGATTATTAAAACCTACAATTTGAGAATAACTTCTGTAATTTGTTGGCAGTTGCTTTTTTTGAGTTTCAACAAAAAACGGATTTTCACCAGAGCACAACTCTATAAATTGTTCTGCTTTACCTCCACGCCATCTATAAATAGCTTGTTTGGCATCACCTACTAGCGTAATACTACTTTGCCCTTCAGATAAAGAATTAGCTAGAAGCGGAACTAAATTCTCCCATTGTAACGTAGATGTATCCTGAAACTCATCTATAAAATAATGTTTAAATTTTTCACCAATACGTTCATAAATAAAAGGAGTAGGTTGATCTTTAATTTGCTCGCTTATAATTTTATTGAATTCGGAAATTAATAACAGATCGCGATCTTGTTTTATAATAGTAACTTCGTTATTGATAGCATTTAAAACAGATAACGGTATAATATTTTTATAAAAATCAGTTGAAAATTTAAGTTGAAAAACCAATTGTTTTGTATTGTTATAAGCTAAAGCTAATTGAGGTTGAATACCTTCAATTGTTGAAGCAATAGCATCACTTACGCGTTTAGGATATAATGTGTTTCCTTCTAATAAATCTGTTTGCCAGTTGGAGTCAAATTTAATATCAAAACGCTTATTGGTTAAGTTTTCAAAATGTTTCGGTAAAGAACTCCTATTAAAATCATTAAACTGTAATCCACATTCATCAATTAATGTTAATATAATCTGTGCTTTTTCAATAATTGTTTTTTCTAAAATTGAAATACGTTGTTTGAGATTGGTTTTTAATGCTTTAAAATCATTTAAAGTTTTATCTTTTAATATGTTAATATGATGAATGTCATTTTCACTTACTAAGAGTTTAGCTATCTTATTAAAATCAAAACTCACATCCCAACTTTTATCATCATCTGCTTTTTCAATAGCAAAATCAACTAGTAGTTTTGTTAATGTATCATCAGTACCTGCTTTGTCAATTAAACTATCAACAGCTTCTTTTAAAAGCGTATCCGTATCTAATTCTACTTCAAAATTTATAGGAATTTTTAAATCAAAAGCAAACGTTCGTATTAGTTTTTGCGTAAACTTATCTATAGTAGAAACATCAAAAGCAGCATAATTATGTACAATATTATTTAAAAGTGTTTTAGATTTTAAATGAAGTGTTTTAGGTTCAATACTTAGGCCTTTACATAAGTCTAAAAACATAGCATTATCAGAATTGAAAATTTCTTCAGAGGCAAAAGATTTAAGTGAAGAAATGATCCTATCTTTCATTTCACCAACAGCTTTATTAGTAAATGTAATTGCTAAAATACGCTTGTAAGGCTCTTTGTAATTTGAAGAAAAACAAACTTTTAAATATTCTTTTACTAAAGTGTAAGTCTTTCCACTTCCTGCGGAAGCATCATAAATATTAAAAGCTGTAGAATTCAAGAAAGAAAAATTTTATACCAAAATAAGTAATCTTAATAACTTATTGGTGTAAATTTTAAAGCTTTATCGTAAATTTGAATGAAATTAAATACTAATAATTAAACATAAATATTATGGCTTTCGAATTACCAAAATTAGGATATGCTTATGATGCTTTAGAACCTCACATTGATGCACGCACAATGGAGATTCACCATTCAAAACATCATAATGGTTATACTACAAAATTAAATGCTGCTATTGAAGGAACTGATTTAGAAGGACAATCTATTGAAGCTATTTTAACTAATCTAGATATGTCTAATGGTGCTGTGAGAAATAATGGAGGTGGATTTTATAATCACTCATTGTTTTGGAGTGTTATGAATCCAGAAGGGAAAGGTCGTTTGTCTGGAGAATTAAAAGATGCTATTGAAAGTGCTTTTGGAGATGTAGATGCATTTAAAGATGCATTTAGTAAAGCTGCAGCAACTAGATTTGGTTCTGGATGGGCTTGGTTATGTGTTCATAAAGGTGGAAAAGTAGAAGTTTGCTCTTCTCCAAATCAAGATAATCCATTAATGCCTGGAGTTGATTGTGGAGGCACACCAATTTTAGGATTAGATGTTTGGGAACACGCTTATTATCTAAATTATCAAAACAGACGTCCCGATTACATTAATGCATTTTTTAATGTCATTAATTGGAATGAAGTTGAAAGACGTTACGCTGAAGCTAAGTAAAACTCAGTATAACAGTTGTTATATAATTTTAAAGCATTTACCTTTTTGGTAGATGCTTTTTTTTATGTAAAGATTCAGTTTTGTGTAATAAAAAAGGTGAACGAGAGTTCACCTTTTTTGCCCCAAATCTACCATAAACTTAACCTACTTATGTTATGGTGATGCTAATATAACGTACTTTATTTTGATTTATTTTATTTATTAGATAAACAACATAAATATCTGCTTAACCGAGTTAATATAAAACATCAATTTTAACCTTTAAAAACAAGGGGAATGGAGAATATTTTAACCTAACAATAAGGTTTATTATTAATAAAATAAAATGATATCACTTCTAAACTTTAAAGTGCTTTTTTACTAGAGAATCTTTATTATACTAGAATTTGAATTTTGTGTAATAAAA
>CAZECB010000264.1:2912-3725 GCA_964510745.1 uncultured Flavobacteriaceae bacterium
AAGGTGAACGAGAGTTCACCTTTTTTGCCCCAAATCTACCATGAACTTAACCTACTTATGTTATGGTAGATGCTAATGTAGATGCTTTTTTAACAACAAATACATATATTAGACGAAATGCATTTTTTTTAGGTTAAACGTTAAAATTTTTAGATTAAACGTTAAAATTTGAAACAATATTTTGAAATTTAATGAGTTATAATTTATTACTAATAAGCTCTTTCTTTATTTCCTTCATAAAAATTAATAAAAGCTTTATTAACAACTCTATTACCTCCGCCTGTTGGATAATCTCCAGTAAAATACCAATCCCCTAAATTTTTAGGACAAGCTTCATGTAATTTATCTACAGATTGAAAAATTATTTTTACTTCTGCCTTAACAAACTCATCACTTAATAATTCAGAAATTTTATCAGAAATTTGTTCATCTGTAAACCTATCATAAATTTCTTTCACAAAATTTTGAACATCTTTATCATTTAATTCTACCTGAGCTTTGCACTTTTTGTAAACGCCTTCAACAATCCCATAGTTATTATTGTCTTTTAATAATGACAATGCCGCTCTAAATGCAACTAAATCTTCTAAACGTGCCATATCAATTCCATAACAATCAGGATATCTAATCTGCGGTGCAGATGAAACTACTACTATTTTTTTAGGATTCAAACGATCCATCATTTTAAGGATACTCATTTTTAAAGTTGTTCCTCTAACAATACTATCGTCAATAATTACTAAATTATCTGTAGGTTTAATAACACCATAAGTCACGTCATAAACATGTGCTACTAAATCATCTCTACTACTA
>CAZECB010000265.1:0-3703 GCA_964510745.1 uncultured Flavobacteriaceae bacterium
GCTAAAGCGAAATGCACTAAAGTACATAGTTTTAACTATTTTTGAGACCAATAAACATTTTCTAAATGGCACTAGATTACTTTAAAAAGATATTATCTTTTTTCTACTGGCGTAAAATCTCTTAAATTTTCTCCTGTATATATTTGTCTTGGACGTCCAATAGGTTCTTTACGTAAACGCATTTCTCTCCATTGAGCAATCCACCCTGGTAAACGTCCTAGTGCAAACATCACTGTGAACATTTCTACAGGAATACCCATTGCACGGTATATAATTCCTGAATAAAAATCTACATTAGGGTATAGCTTACGATCTACAAAATATGGATCATTAAGTGCTTCTTGTTCTAACCCCTTAGCAATTTCTAATATAGGATCTTCAACTCCTAATTCTGTTAATACTTCATCAGCTGCAACTTTAATAATTTTTGCGCGAGGATCAAAGTTTTTATAAACTCTATGTCCAAATCCCATTAAGCGGAAAGGATCATTTTTATCCTTTGCTTTAGCCATATACTTTTTAGTATCTCCTCCATCTTCTTTAATCGCTTCAAGCATTTCTAAAACAGCTTGATTAGCACCACCATGAAGTGGTCCCCAAAGTGCAGAAATACCTGAAGACAACGATGCAAATAATCCTGCGTGAGATGATCCTACTATTCTAACTGTAGATGTTGAACAATTTTGTTCATGATCAGCATGAAGAATTAATAATTTATCTAAAGCATCAACTACAATTTTATTTTCGACGTATTCTTCATTAGGTTTACAAAACATCATTTTTAAGACATTTTGGACGTACCCTAAATTATTATCACCATAATCCAATGGCAATCCTTGTTTTTTACGTAATGTCCACGCCACTAATACTGGAAATTTTCCTAATATTTTTATAATAGCATTATACATTTCTTCTTCAGAATCAACATTTACAGAAGATGGATTAAATGCCGTTAATGCACTTGTCAAAGACGATAATACACCCATTGGATGTGCAGATTTAGGAAACGCATCTAATATTTTTTTGATATCGTCATCTACTACAGATTTTGATTTAATATCAGTATGAAATTTATCTAATTGTTCTTGAGTTGGAAGTTCTCCAAATATTAATAAGTATACAACCTCTAAAAAGTCCGCTTTTTCAGCAAGCTCTTCAATAGAGTATCCTCTATATCTCAAAATTCCTTTTTCTCCATCTAAAAAAGTAATTTCACTTAAACATGATCCTGTATTTTTATATCCTGGATCAATTGTAGTTACGCCTCCTGTAGCACCCCTCAATGTTTTTACATCTATCGCTACTTCATTTTCTGTTCCTGTAAATAATGGGAACTCATATTTTTGACCGTTAACTTCTAACGTTGCTTTATCTGACATATTCTTAATCTATTTTTTGTATGAATTCTTTGTCGAAAGAGATTTAACGAAATTACGAAATATATCATGATTTATAAAGTATCTCTATAAAGGATTTTAACATTTCACCTATTCTTAACATTGCTAAAAAAAGAAACCGATTATTAATAATTTAATAATCGGCTTATAATTAAACTTTTAAAAATCTATTAGTTGACTTTAAATGCTTTCTCTTTTGGGTAATATGCCATATTACCAAGCTCTTCTTCAATACGTAATAATTGATTGTATTTTGCCATACGGTCACTACGAGATGCTGAGCCTGTTTTTATCTGCCCTGTATTTAAAGCTACTGCTAAATCTGCAATGGTATTATCTTCAGTTTCTCCAGAGCGATGAGACATTACAGATGTAAACCCTGCATTATGTGCCATATTAACTGCTGCTATAGTTTCTGTTAGCGTTCCTATTTGATTTACTTTAATTAATATTGAATTAGCTATACCTTCATTAATACCACGAGATAAACGTTCTACATTAGTTACAAATAAATCATCACCTACTAATTGTACTTTTTTACCTATTTTATCTGTTAGGTATTTCCAACCTTGCCAGTCATTTTCATCCATTCCGTCTTCAATAGAAATGATCGGGTATTTTGAAACTAATTCTGCTAAGTAATCTGCTTGTTGTTCACTTGTTCTTACTACGCCTTTATCGCCTTCAAACTTAGTGTAATCATAGTTTCCATTAACATAAAATTCTGCAGCAGCACAATCTAAAGCAATCATAATATCATCTCCTAATTTATAGCCTGCATTACTTACTGCTTTTGCTATAGTATCTAGTGCATCTTCAGTTCCATTTAAGGTTGGTGCAAAACCACCTTCATCACCTACAGCCGTACTTAAATTACGATTATGTAATACTTTTTTAAGGTTGTGAAAAATTTCACTTCCTATTTGCATTGCATGAGAAAAGTTATTTGCTTTTACTGGTATTACCATAAACTCCTGAAATGCAATTGGTGCATCACTATGTGAACCACCATTAATGATATTCATCATTGGTACTGGAAGCGTATTTGCACTCACCCCACCTATATAACGATATAATGGCAGTCCTAACTCATTAGCAGCTGCTTTAGCTACAGCAAGAGATACCCCTAAAATAGCATTAGCGCCTAATTTTGATTTATTAGATGTACCATCTATCTCACACATTAAATCATCTATATAATTCTGCTCAAAAACATTAACACCTAAAAGTTCTTCAGCTAAAATAGAATTTACATTTGCTATCGCATTAGTAACTCCTTTTCCCATATAGGCATCACCACCATCTCTAAGCTCTACTGCTTCATGCTCTCCTGTAGATGCGCCTGATGGTACTGCAGCACGACCTACAAATCCATTTTCTGTTTCTACATCAACCTCTACAGTTGGGTTACCTCTTGAATCAAAAATTTGTCTGGCGTGAACATTTATTATAATACTCATAAGTTATGCTTTTTAAATCTACTTAACCTTAAAATCTAGTAGATTCGTTTTTGTTTTAATTAGATTTTATATTATTGATAAACTCATCAAATAAATACGATGAATCATGTGGTCCAGGGCTTGCTTCTGGATGGTATTGTACTGAAAAACAGTTTTTACTTTTCATTGCTAATCCCGCTACCGTATCATCATTTAAGTGTACATGTGTAATTTTTAAATCAGAATGCGCTTCAGCCTCTTCTCTATTAACTGCAAAACCGTGATTCTGTGAAGTTATTTCTCCTTTACCAGTAACTAAATTTTTAACAGGATGGTTAATACCACGATGTCCGTTATGCATTTTATAAGTAGAAACTCCGTTTGCTAAAGCAATAACTTGATGCCCTAAACAAATACCGAATAAAGGTAAATTTTGTTTTATCACTTCTTTAGCTAAATTTTGTGCCTCTACTAAAGGTTCTGGATCACCAGGGCCGTTAGACAAGAAATATCCATCAGGGTTCCATGCGCTTAACTCTTCAAAGGTTGAATTATATGGAAATACTTTAATGTAAGCATCTCGCTTCGCTAGGTTTCTAAGAATATTCTTTTTAATACCAATATCTAAAGCTGCTATTTTAAGTGATGCATTTTCATCTCCAAAATAATATGGTTCTTTAGTTGATACTTGTGATGCTAACTCAAGTCCATTCATATTTGGCACTTCAGATAATTGTTTCTTTAAAGTATCTATATCATCAAGTTCTGTGGAAATGACAGCATTCATGGCACCATGATCTCTAATATAGCTTACTAAAGCTCTGGTATCTACATCAGAAATACCAAATAAATTATTTGTTTCAAAAA
>CAZECB010000266.1:0-3665 GCA_964510745.1 uncultured Flavobacteriaceae bacterium
AAAAGGATTCCCCGGAAATTCTACAGTAACCTTAACACATAGTCATACTAAAAACATTACACAAATTACATCTCAGGCAGATATAATTATTTCGGCATTAGGTGTGCCTATGTTTTTAAAAGCAGAAATGGTAAAGGATGATGCTGTAATCATTGATGTTGGGATTACACGTGTACCTGACGATTCACAAAAAGGCTATTATATCACAGGTGATGTCGATTTTGAAAATGTCAGTAAAAAAGCAAGCTACATAACACCAGTACCTGGTGGTGTAGGACCAATGACTATTGCGATGTTATTAAAGAATACTTTACTTGCTAGAGAAAGACATCGTAGTAAATAGAATACTAATCATATTAAGGATTCTGAGAAATAATAAGTATCTTTTTAGCTAAAACAACTTATTATGAGCTACAGAATCTGTTTCTTACTAATGTTTCCTTTTATTTTTGGTTGCAAAAATGATCAAAATAAAATTCAGAGTAATTCTTTTAAAGTTACAATATCCGATAGTTTGTCTGATAAGACTTTAGATGGTAGATTATTGCTTATTCTCGCAGACAAAAATACAGATGAACCACGTTTTTTAGTTAGAGAAGGACTTAATGCTCAACCTATTTTTGGTAAAAATGTAGAAGGTTTTAGCTTCAAGCACCAAGTTGTTTTTGATAATGAAATTTTCGGGTTTCCTTACCAATCTATATCAGAAGTTAAGCCAGGAAAATACTTTGTGCAAGCTGTATTGAATGTTTATGAAACATTTAATTTATCAACAGGACATACTGTAAAACTCCCTATGGATAATGGTGAAGGTCAAAAATGGAATCAGTCTCCAGGAAATTTATATAGTAAGCCAATAGAGATTGAAATTAAAAGCAATAAAGTAGAGGAGTTTTCAATAGTTTTGGATCAAGTCATTCCTGAGGTAAAAGCACCAGAAAACACCAAATGGATAAAGCATATTAAAATGAAATCAAAGCTATTATCTGAGTTTTGGGGAAGAGATATGTATTTAGGAGCTCATGTTCTTTTACCCAAAGGTTTTGATGAGCATTCTGAAGCTAAATACCCACTAATGATTTTTCATGGTCATTTTCCATCAGATTTCGATGGTTTTAGAACATTACCACCAGAAAGTGATTTGAAACCAGATTACTCGGAACGTTTCAATGTAAAAGGCTATAACATCATTCAACAACAAGAAGCCTATGATTTTTATAAGCGTTGGAATGACCCAGAGTTTCCTAGATTTTTAATAATTGAGATTCAGCATCCAACCCCATATTATGATGATTCGTATGCGGTTAATTCAGAAAGTCAAGGACCATATGGTGATGCGATTACTTATGAACTTATTCCTTATATAGAAAAAATGTTTAGAGGACAAGGTAAAGGTTGGTCCAGATTTTTATATGGTGGTTCTACTGGAGGTTGGGAGGCTCTGGCAGTTCAAGTAAAATACCCAGATGAATATAATGGTTGTTTTGCCGCTTGTCCTGATCCTATAGACTTTAGAGCATATTGTTTAAATAATATTTATGAAAATGAGAACGCTTATTACGCGAATAGTAATCATAAACGTATTGAGATTCCTATGCATCGCGATTATTTAGGTAATATTAGTTCTACAGTAAGAGAAGCAAATCATTTAGAGTTAGTGCTTGGAGACAAATCTAGATCTGGTGCACAATTTGATATTTGGGAAGCAACATACTCGCCACAAGGTAGTGATGGATATCCTAAAAGACTATGGAATAAAATGTCAGGTAAAATTGATCATGAAGTTGCTGAATATTGGAAAGAAAATTACGACTTAAGATATATTCTAGAGAGAGATTGGGGTCGTTTAGGTGAAAAACTAAAGGGTAAAATTCATATTTATTGTGGTGATATGGATAACTATTATTTAAATAACGCAGTGTATCTCATGGAAGACTTTTTAGAGCATACTACGGATCCTTATTATGAAGGAGAAGTTGATTATGGCGATCGAGCGGAGTACTGCTGGAATGGGGATCAAGAGAATCCTAACCATATCTCTCGATTACGCTATAATAGTATGTATGTGCCAAAAATTATGAAGCGGATTGCAGAGAGTGCTCCTAAAAATGCTGATTTAACAAGTTGGCGTTACAAGTAATTTATTATTTCGCAAACAACTGGTTCATATCTTTAAACGCTTTAAATTCTAAAGCATTCCCACTAGGGTCTTTAAAAAACATAGTTGCCTGTTCTCCAACTTGTCCTTCAAAACGAATATACGGTTTAATAATAAATGAGATGTCTTTTGATTTTAAGAGCTTAGCAAACTCATGAAACCTATCCCAAGTTAAAACCACTCCAAAATGCGGTACAGGAACAGCTTTTCCATCCACAGCATTAGTGTGAGCATCTTCGGTGATATCTTCTTTTAAATGAATGACTAACTGATGACCAAAAAAATTGTAATCGACCCAATGATCACTACTACGACCTTCTTTAAAATTTAGAGTATTAGTATAAAATTGTCTGCAAACTTCAAGGTTGTTTACAGGAATCGCTAAATGGAATGGTGTGAGTATATTCATGAAATTCACTTTAATTAAGTAGTGCAAATTTATTATTTTTTACCATTTACATTTTGAAATTATAATAATAAGACACCTCTTTTATCAATTAAAACAGGTTCAGCTTTTGCTTTTTGTTGGCTAAAATTATACTTCCAAAATAATACTCGTTTTAGTTGCTCCGTATTCTGAGACTTTTTCAAGAAAAGAAATAAGATGTCTATTGTTTCTAAAATAACCTAAAACGCATAAGCAATCATTACCCGTAATTCTATCACAACTTTGTACTTCTTCCATTGTTTTTATTTGTTTTACAGCATCAAATGTGCCTCTTGGTCCTTGGTGCATCACTAATGTAATATAGGCTTTAGTCTCAATGCCTAATTTTTCATGATTCACTTTTAAAGAATACCCTTCTATAATACCTTCTTCTTCCATTTGCCTAACACGTTTGCCTATTGCTGGAGCAGACAAACCAACTTCTTTTCCAATAGTAGCAAAGCTTTCTCTGGCATTAATTTTTAGTAACTCTAGTATCTTCTTATCTAAAACATCCATTTTAAATCGAAATTAATATTGTTATTATTAGATATAATCGAATTCAAATATAATATAATTAATTCGATTATAAAGTAAATGTAGAATAATACATTCTATATTTGAAATGTTGAATTTAATCGGAATAGGAGTCAACTTTAACTATTTAAATTAAAAATAAACATGAGTCCATTTTTAATTGATTGTATTGGTTACGGAGGTTTAGTCATAAACTTATATTCAATGTCTACTAAAGGTGAATATAAACTAAGACTAATTTCTCTAATCGCTAATGTAATTTACATTTTGTATGGCACATTAATTAATGCAACTCCGATAATTGTAGGATGCACTATTGCTGTATTACTACATGGATATCATCTAAAACGATTAAAACTAAAAAATAACAGCAATGATTAGAATAAAATTGGCTAAAGAAACTGATATAGAAGTTGTAGCACTTTTAGGAAGACTAACATGGGCTGAATCTCATGGTCATTATATTGATGATAAAAATAATCTATTAAAACCCGTTGTGCATTATGATTTGAAAGGAAAAAGTTGTTCACTATACTGATAATC
>CAZECB010000267.1:0-3660 GCA_964510745.1 uncultured Flavobacteriaceae bacterium
CTACATACACAGCGAGCTATGTGACACAATGACACAGTTTGATGCCCTCCAGGAAGTACAAAATGAGTCATTGGAGGTAAATGACTGTCCATTTCATCCATTTTTTGTTCTAAAAGCGTAATATCATTATCAGATATTTTAGGAATATTTAAACGCGCTTTGCCATTTTTTAAAGTGGCTTTTTCTGGATCTGTTGCTAAAATAGCGCCAACAGTAAACAAACGATCTTGAATCTCGATAAGCGTATGTTTATAATCTGGATTAATATCTTGATCACGAATTAATCCGATATGTGAATTTAATTCATCTACTGTACCATAGCTATCGATGCGAATATGATGTTTTGGCACTCGTGTACCCCCAAATAATGCTGTGGTGCCTTTATCTCCTGTTTTTGTATATACTTTCATGGTATAAAGGTAAATGTTAAAAAGGAGAAGTCAAAAGAATTCAAGATTACCTTAAATTTGTTTTTGAACGTCTTTTTTTTTGTTATTCAAAAAAAATAACATCTAAATTTTAATACTGATCGTATATATATAATCAACCTACAATTTATGTTATTATGAAAAGAGTATTAGCTTCAATCTTTCTTTTTTTTACAATCACTTTTTCTTTATTTTCTCAATGTACTCCAGGTAATGGTAATTGGCTTACTACTAATGGGAATCAGCTTTTAGATTCTAATGGTAATGTTGTGAATTTATCTGGAATTAATTGGTTTGGTTTTGAGACTAACTTAAATTTTCCTCATGGTATATGGGGAGATACTAGAGATTTTAAAAGTGTATTACAGCAAATTAAAGATTTAGGATTTAATAGTATGCGCGTGCCTTGGCATAATAGAATGTTGGAAGATGGTGCTGATTTAAATGTTGTATTTGGAGGTATAGATCCTGTGTCTGGAGTAAACCCAATGAATGAAATTGAATCTACTTTCACACAACCAATACAATTATTGGATGCTTTAGTGCAATGGTGTCAAGATAATGATATGAAAATAATTTTAGATTGTCATTCAAGAAATCCTGACGCATTTATTGAAGAAACATTTTGGTATACATCAGACTTTACAGAGCAACAATGGATTGATGATTGGGTGTTTCTTGCAGATAGATACAAAAATTTTGATGCTGTAATTGGTATGGATATTAATAATGAACCTCATGGTACTATTAGCGACTCTCAAGGAGCAAGATGGGGGTCAGGAAACCCTTTAAATGACTGGAGATTAGCGGCACAAGCTTGTGGAAATGCTATTTTAGATGTCAATCCAAATGTACTAATTATAGTAGAAGGGATAGAAGCTTATCAAAGACCTGATGGTACGAATACATCATATTGGTGGGGAGGTAACTTACAAGGTGTAAGAGATTTTCCAATAGTTTTAAGTGATCCATCTAAATTAGTGTATTCACCTCATGAATATGGTCCAGAAGTTTTTGATCAAACTTGGTTTTCAGATCCTAATTTTCCTAATAATTTAGATGCGTTATGGGAAGAGAACTATAATTTTATTAATACAAATAATATAGCACCGTTATTAGTAGGTGAATTTGGAATACGAGATCAAGGTGGTGCAGGAGAACAATGGTTTTCTAGGTTTGTAAATTATATAGAAGCCAATAATCTGAATTATACATATTGGTGTTTTAACCCTAATTCAGGAGATACAGGTGGTATTATAGCAGATGATTGGAATACTGTAAATCAATGGAAATTAGATTATCTACAACCTATTTTATATGATCCAATCCCTAATTGTAATGCAACACTTAGCTCAGATGAGTTTGATGTTAATGATCTTGAACGTGTAGAACTGTACCCTAATCCAGTAAAAGAGAGGTTGACTATTAACGCACCTAGTGCAATGGAATCTTTTGCAGTTTATGATTTAAACGGGAGATTGTTAGAAACAGTTACTGTTGAAAATGGAGTTTCAAAACAAGATTATAATATAAATAAATTATCTGTTGGAGTTTATATTATTCAAGTACAAATAGATAACCGTAACTATGTGTCTAGATTTATTAAGCAATAAAAAACTAAATTAATCTTAATAGTCTTACAATTAAAACAACAAATACAAGCATTCCAGGGATATATAATACACTAGAGAGTAAGAATTTTTTCAAAGTAAGATCAGAATGTTTTCGCTTTACTTTTTGATACCCAATAGCTATAGAAATAATATAGATGATGCAGAATATTAATAGCATCCAATCTGTTGATGTCATACTTTTAATGTATTGATTTTTTATAAGACGCACATATTTTAATAGTGTTACATTCTAATTGTAAAATGTTCTTTTTCTTGCTCTTTTCTGAAAAATACAAAACCCCAGAAAAAAGTATCTATAGTTACAGTAACTTTAGGATGTTGTTTAATGATTTCCCAAGCTTCAGTCATGCCTTGAGACCAATAAATATCATCAAAAATAAAAAGAGAATTATTATGTGCTGTTTCTAATAATGTATTGAAATACTTTAAAGTTACTTTTTTTTGATGATTGCCGTCAAAGAAAACTAAATCATAGGTATTAGATTTTAATTTGTCTAATACAGTATTAAAATTACCTGTAATTAATTCGATATTATTTAAACCGAATTGTGATAGTTGTTTAGAAGCAATTTTAGATGTATTTGGACAGCCTTCAATAGTTGTGATTTTTCCTTTTAAATTACCTAATGATAAGGCTTGAGTTGCTATACCTAATGAAGTGCCTATTTCTAAAACAGAGTTAAATTGAAAATAACGAGTTAATCTATATAATAATTTTATTCGTTTATAGGTGCTTCCAGCATTTTTTGCAATTTGTGATACTTGACGTTTTTGAGCTGGCATTACTCGTGATTTTGCACCTAAATCTGTGACAGAAACTACAGTTTTGTTAGATAGTAAAGAAGACTTGTATTGCTTTAAGGTTTTATAATCTGAATATTTTGTTTTATCATAAAAACATTTTGTAACGAGTTTATATATAAATGGCGAATGCACGCCATGTTGATTTGTGGATTTTAACAGAAAACATATATATGCTAAAACCCGACTCATTTTATGATTCTAACTTAGATGAAAGTTCAAACCAACGCTCTTCTTTAGTTTCAATAGTTTCAATAATATCTTGCAATTTATTTGAAAGTTCTTTAATGTCATCTTGTGAAAGTGATTCATCATTAAATTTACTCTCTAGTTCTTTTTTGTCATGAGCTAGTGATTTTAATTTGCTTTCAATAGTATTGAGTTCTTTTTGTTCGTTATAAGATAGCTTTGTAGAATCGTCTTTTTTCCATTCTTTTTTTTCTGTTTTTGTTACTGTTGGCTTTTCAACTTTAGGAATACTATCTTCATAAATTCTATAATCCGTATAATTTCCTGGAAAATTTTCAACAATACCTTCTCCGCGAAATACAAATAAATGATCTACAATTTTATCCATAAAATAACGATCGTGAGACACCACAATTAAACATCCTGGAAAATCTAAAAGAAAACTTTCTAAAACATTAAGTGTGACAATATCTAAATCATTTGTAGGCTCATCTAAAATTAAAAAATTAGGGTTTTGAATTAAAACAGTACATAAAAATAAACGTTTACGTTCACCACCACTTAATTTTTCAACAAAATCATATTGCTTTTTCCTATCGAATAAAAAA
>CAZECB010000268.1:0-3650 GCA_964510745.1 uncultured Flavobacteriaceae bacterium
TAAAGCGAAATGCACTAAAGTACATAGTTTTAACTATTTTTGAGACCAATAAAATGAATCTAACCATTATACAATTCAACTATTTTTAACGATGTTTGAACTCAAAACATTTTTATAGACTATCTAAAAGTTTAATATTTGCTGTTATTGCAAAGTATTATTCCTAAATGAAAAGCTTTAACATTATTTAAACACTGCTGATTTTAACTTAGGAATAACTTTGTTAAATTACAATCTAATTAGAATGAATGCAAGTAAGTAACGTATAAAACATCTAAGTTTTAATAACCTTTGGTTTGCATGTCGTACGAATAATTCTGTTATTCGCATTCATATTATCTAGATTATACCTCTAAGAAACTAACATTTATGCAGTTATTCAATAAAAAGAAACGTATAGAATATTTAGGATTCAACGATGTGTGGTTTTCAGTCGTTGGTGTTTTAATCTTAAGCCTTAGTACGGATTATATCTTTAATAATTCTTTTCAGAGTTACCCATTCTTTTTAGCCTTATATAGTTGGGGAGCTTCTTTATTCGTAACTATTTGCGATTGGCTGATTATGCGGAGAGTTTTAATATTCTTACGTAAAAAATATCCTGATTTTCGTGATGATGTAAAGCGTATAGTCATTTTTTTATTAGCCATTATCACTACTATATTAGTTGTTGATTATGTAGCTGGAAATACGATTGAATATATATATCGTCTTTTGGGTAAAAATGCAAACTATTCCATCCAGTTTAAAGTATTATTACCAGTTGTCTTAGTAACTATAATGATTATGGCAATATACGAAGCTATGTATTATTATGTGAGATTAAAAACATCCATTAGGGCTGAAGAGCAAGCTAAACAAATAATGATACAGGCACAGTTAGATACACTTAGAAATCAAGCACAACCTCATTTTTTATTCAATAGTTTAAATACATTACGTGATATTATTGACCATGACACTAAGGAAGATGCTAAAGATTTTATAGATAATTTATCTGATGTATATCGTTTTATTATCGAGTCAGGTAATTCTAATTTAATTTCGCTAGGGGAAGAGTTAAAATTTGCTAGAGCTTATATTTATATACAATCAGAACGGTTTGGGGGTAACTTAAAGTTAATATGGGATATTCCTGAAGATAAGCTCTCAATAATGATAGTGCCTATGAGTTTACAACTTTTGCTGGAAAATGCTATAAAACACAACATCGTCTCTAAAGCTAAACCCTTAATCATAACTGTAGCAATTAAGCAAGATAAGTTAATAGTGAGTAACAAAATTAAAGTAAAATCTACACAAACGCCATCCACAAAAATTGGATTAAAGAATATTAAAAAACGATATCAATTGATATCAAATAAGACACCCATTATTACTAATGACGGAGAACATTTTATAGTTTCCCTTCCTTTATTAAAAGCTTCAAAAGAAAAGTCATGAAAATACTAATCGTTGAAGATGAACCTCGTGCTGCAAATCAGTTACAAAACTTATTAAGCAAAAGCGTTTTTGATTTTGAAGTACTTACTATTATCGATTCTGTTGAAGAAACGGTTTCATGGTTTAGAGAAAATAAGACTCCAGATTTAGTTTTCATGGATATTCAACTAGCAGACGGCATAAGTTTTGAGGTTTTTCAGAAAACAGAGGTAACAGCACCTATTATTTTTACCACAGCCTTTGACCAGTACGCCATTCAAGCATTTAAAGTAAATAGTATTGATTATTTATTAAAACCCATTAAACAAGAGGACTTAGATGCTGCATTAAATAAATTCTCAAAATCTAAAAATGCATTAAACCCTATAGAATCCAATGTTTTAAAAGAACTTTTAAATAGCATTCAAACCCCACAAAAACGCTCAGGAATATTGGTGAAAGAAGGTAGTGGTTTTGTGCAAATAAGGATATCTGAACTTTTATATATGTATTCGCAAGATAGTATAACTTTTGGTATTACTCATAATAAACGCTACATCATAGATGAGACTATCGATCAATTATTTAATTCTTTAGACGATACCAAGTTTTACAGAATTAATAGAGGTCAGATTATTTCTAAAATGTCTATTCAAAAGATAGAGCCTTATTTTAACCATCGCGTAAAGCTATCTGTTTCAAATCCAAGAGATCAGGAGTTTATTGTAAGCAGACAAAAGGCAAGTAATTTTAAAGATTGGATGAATAAATAAGAAGCTTGTGACGTTTCAAGTATCAAAAACTACACTTCAACAAAAAGGGCTATTCTTATAATCATAATAAGGCAATATTTGTGATATAATAATCAATTAAAAATTATATCATGAAATTAAAATTTACACTAGCAACCCTTTTATTGACAACTCTATCACTTTGTGCACAGTCAATTAAAACCACAAATATCATAAAGAATACTGAAGCTATTTATGAAAATTTAGTTAAGGTTAGAAGAGATTTACATGTACACCCTGAACTTTCTCAACAAGAAGTCAGAACCTCTAAAATTGTCGCTGATTATTTAAGAGATTTAGGCTTAGAAGTAAAAACTAATATAGGAGGTAATGGCGTCGTAGGCATTTTAAAAGGAGGCAAAAAAGGACGAAATATTGCTTGGAGAGCAGATATGGATGCCATAAAAACAAATGAACCCGATGTTGTTGATTTTAAATCTAAAAACGAAGGTGTACGGCATATCTGCGGGCATGATGTACATACAACTATAGCTTTAGGCATAGCCAATGTTTTATCAAAACAAAAACAAGATCTAGAAGGTACTGTGTATTTCATTTTTCAACCTGCCGAAGAAATGGCAACTGGTGCAAGAGACATGATTAAAGACGGTTTATTTGACATCATTAACCCAGATGAAGTTTACGGACTACATATTGGTCCACATGCAGCAGGAACAATTAATTATAAAGCAAACGAACTATTTGCATACAATAAATCACTTTCTATAAATTTTAAGACAGATAGTAATGAAAAAGAGTTAGAACAATTTATGAATACTCTTCTAAATAGTTTTAATCGTAATATCGAATTAAAAGGTTCACCTTTTGACCTTATAAGTAAGATTGTCGATCCTAGTTTAGGGTTAGATAATAAGGAAACAATTTTTAAAGATTATTTTATTCTACAAGGAGCACAGCTTATTAAAGGTGAAGAGACAAACGTATACAATGCTGCTTTTCTTGAAACTAATAGAGAAAAAGTAAAAAACTTTCCTAATGAAATAAAAAAACAAATCCTTGCCTCTGAATTTAAAGATTCATTTATCTCTCTTAAATATTCAAAAGAAGAACTAACACCCATAAATGACCCTAAACTAACAGAGATTGCTACAAAAACACTTCATAAGGTTTATAAGAAAGATATGGTTAAGCCATTGTACGGGCAGGTTCCTTTTTTTGGTGAAGATTTCATTTATTATCAACAAAAAGTACCAGGAGTATTTTTCTTCTTAGGAGCTTCTAACAGAGAGAAAGGAATTACTTCTATGCCACATACTCCAAACTTTCAAGTTGAAGAAAAAACAATACAATTTGGAGTGCAATCTTTTGCTTCTCTCATTTTAGAAAGAACAAACAGTAAATAACACTTTTAATTCATCAATCAATATATAATCAAAATTCAGATAAAAATATCATCATTAAAAAAGCATCCAAAAA
>CAZECB010000269.1:0-3623 GCA_964510745.1 uncultured Flavobacteriaceae bacterium
CCTGTTCTATTTGCTGTTGTAAAATATCAGAACCGGCTAATTTTTTAAAAAAAGAAGTAAAAAAAGTATCTTTTTTAGTGGTATGATTGTAGGCAGAAATTAGCCATTGTAAATTTAATTGATGAAGTTTTGGTGTGTGACGTAAATCTTTTCCATAGCATAATATCCCTTCGTGTTTAGGGTGTTTTGCACCACTATTAGGTCTAGGTGTAAAAGTAAAATTTGTTGGAGGGACGGTAGGTGCTCCATAAATTTGAAATTGCTTATCGGTTCCTCGACCAATACTAATAGTAGTACCTTCAAATAAGCATAAACTTGGATATAAATTTATAGAAACATCATTAGGTAAATTAGGAGAAGGTTTAACAGGTAAAGGGTAGGTTTTATTATGCGTATAATTTTTAATAGGTATAATGTTTAATTTACATTGTATTCCATGATTTAGCCAGTGTTCACCATTAATCATTTTTGCATATTCACCAATAGTCATGCCATGTACAATAGGTATTGGATGTAGTCCTATAAAACTTTTAAATTCTTTTTGTAGTATAGGTCCATCAACATAATGCCCATTAGGATTAGGTCTATCTAATAGTAATAAAGGAATATTATTTTCAGCACAAGCTTCCATTACATAATGAAGTGTTGAAATATACGTATAAAAGCGTGCTCCTACATCCTGAATATCAAATATAATAATATCAATGCCATTTAATAATTTAGGAGTAGGCTTTTTATTTTTTCCGTATAAGGAAATAATAGGTAATTGAGTTTTAGTATCAATCCCATTTTTAATAGTTTCTCCAGCACCTGCTTTACCTCTAAAACCATGCTCAGGAGCAAAAACTTTTACAATATTAATTTTATGACTCAATAGAGTATCAATTAAGTGAATTGCTTTTTTTTGTGCGTTAAAAATTACACTAGTTGGGTTTCCAACTACAGCAACATGTTTGTTTTTTAATAAAGGGAGGTATGTTGTTAGTTGAGAAGCGCCAGTAATAATTTCCTTATTTTGTTGTGGTATAGAACTACTTAATTCCTGTTTTTTGGAACTTATGTTTTTTCCACAGGCAACTACAGTAATAAGAAGTAATAAAACTGTATTTTTGATTTTATTAAACTGAATTTTCAACATTGAATTTTGCGTATTTCATTGCCCAGAGGCTTATAAAAGAAAAGACTTTTTCGAAGTCCATTTCAGCACCTATTATTCGTATAGCAATTATAGCAATTGCATTAGGAATGGTAATGATGCTAGTATCTATTGCAACGGGTATTGGTTTGCAACGTAAAATACGTGAAAAAATAGCACTTTTCAATGGACATATTGAAATTTCGAATTATGATAACAATGCTAGTGAAATTTCGATAAAACCTATTTCAATTCATCAAAAATTTTATCCAAATTTTAATGACGTTCCAGAGGTTAGTCATATTCAAGTAACAGCTTCAAAAGCAGGAATGATCCGTACAGAAAAAGATTTTGAACCTGTTTTTATTAAAGGAGTAGGTGGGGATTATAATTGGAAAGTTTTTGGTGAATACATAGTTGCAGGAAAATTACCAAATTATGGGGGTAATCAAATAAGTAAGGAGATATTACTTTCGGAATATACTGCAAGTCGATTAAACTTATCCGTTGGAGATAAAGTGGTGACTTATTTTTTAAAAAACGAGATAAAATTTAACCTACGCTCTTTTATTTTGGTAGGTATTTATAATTCGGGATATGAGCAGTTTGATAAATCAATAGTGTATACTGATATACGGCATATTCAAAAAATTAATAAGTGGAAGTCAGATCAAGTGGGAGCTTTTGAGTTGTTTGTTAATGATTTTTCAAATATTAATAACATTAATAATGAAGTGTATGTTAATATCCCTCCAACATTAGAAAGCACATCTATCCCCCAAAAATTTCCAGGAATATTCCAATGGTTAAAAATGTTTGATTTTAATATTATAGGGATTATAGGGATTATGGTATTAGTGGCTATAATAAATATGATTACAGCTATTTTGGTATTAATTTTAGAACGCACTCAGCTCATAGGGATGTTAAAAGCTTTAGGAAGTGCCAATAGTAATATTCGAAAAATATTTTTATATAATGCAAGTTATATTATTCTAAAAGGATTGTTTTGGGGTAATATTATTGGTTTAGGACTAATTGCTATTCAATATTTTTTTGATATAGTAAGGTTAGATCCAACAAATTACTATGTAAAATCAGCGCCTGTGTTTATTACATTTTCTCATGTTGTTCTACTAAACATAGGGACATTAATTACCTGTGTTTTGGTATTATGGATTCCTTCTATGATTATTAGTAAAATAGCTCCTATTAAAGCAATTAAATTTCAATAGAATACACTTTTTGCTTGATTTGAGATTGTTGTAAAGGTCTCAACTTAGGTAAATTCTTTTGGTAGGATTTCATTAGGTCGTTTTAAAAAAAAAGTTAAGAAATCTTCTTTTGATTTGGTAAACTTCATCATGTATTCTCATGTCTCTGTGCTACAAATAACCGAAATAATACCAATGAGCAGGATGTTAACTAAATTGTGAGGCTTGTTTATATAGTTTCTTGGGGCGTCTATTGGGTTGAAAGCAGAGATAAACTTATTTGTTTTAGTGGTTATTATACTGATAATCAGTAATTTTTGTGGGTTTTTAATACTGAAAATAACTAATGATTAGTTAGTTTTTAGTTATATAAAGATGGGTCTTAACTTATTTTATAAGATGATAAAGTATGATTTTGTCCTGTATGCTTTATTAAACTTGCGGATAATAAAAAAATAGTCTTATATTTGCACGACTTGAAAATGAATATGCAATGAGGGGACATAAAGTCCCCTCTTTTTATAGTAAAGATGTTAAAAAATAAAGTTGAAACATTAATTCAAGAAGCTTTACAAGCGGATAAGAGTTTATTTTTAATTAATTTTGAAATAAAGCCCTCTAACACTATTGAAGTTATAATTGATGGTGATAATGGAGTAAGTGTTGAAGATTGTATAGCAATAAGTAGGGCAATTGAAAATCATTTAGATCGGGATGAAGAGGATTTTGCACTTCAAGTAATGTCAGCTGGGATTACAGAAGGATTAGTCCACAACAGACAGTATTTGAAAAATATAGGGAGAACAATAGCTGTTGAAACAGCTAGTAATAAAATAGAAGGAGAACTTACAGCAGCAACAGTTTCTCACTTTACAATGGAATGGAAAGCACGAGAACCTAAACCGCTTGGGAAAGGTAAAATAACGGTTTCCAAAATAGCAGAAATTGCTTATGAAGATGTAAAGAAGGCTAATGTAGTTGTAAAATTTAATTAAATCAAAATATGGAAAACATTGCGCTGATAGACTCGTTTTCGGAGTTTAAGGACGATAAATCAATCGACCGTGTTACGTTAATGTCAATATTAGAAGAGACTTTTAGGAGTGCTCTTAAGAAAAAATATGGGTCGGACGATAATTTTGATATTATCGTAAATCCAGATAAAGGGGATTTGGAAATTTGGAGAAATCGTGTAATTGTTGATGATGGAGAGGTTGAAGACGATAATCAAGAAGTTGCAATAAGCGATGCCCGCAAGATTGAAACTGATTTTG
>CAZECB010000270.1:0-2970 GCA_964510745.1 uncultured Flavobacteriaceae bacterium
CCAACATATTTCAAAAATATTAATCAATTCTTCTTTAATATCACTATCTAAAATAGGGCAAGTTACTTCTACTCTATTATCTATATTTCTGGTCATCCAATCTGCCGAAGAAATAAACACTTTTGGACTATTATCATTTCCAAAAATATAAAGTCGTGTGTGTTCTAAAAACTTATCAACTATACTTATCACTTCAATATTTTCACTCATATTAGGAACTCCAGGGACCAGGCAACAAATACCACGAACTATCATCTGTATTTTTACACCCGCATTACTAGCTTCATACAATTTATCAATCATTTTATAACTAGAAATACTATTCATTTTTAATTTAATAATTCCTGATTGTCCTAATTTTACATTTTCAATTTCTTCATCTATTAATTCAAATAACTTAGTTTCTGTATAGTGAGGTGAAGTAATGATATATTTATATTTATAAATACGGTAATTAGTATCAAGAAAATCAAAGACTTTATCAATATCTTTTAATATTTTTTGATTAGATGTAAACAAGGTGAAATCTGTATATATATTGGCTGTAGATTCGTTAAAGTTTCCTGTACTTATAAATCCGTATCGCTTATTTTTTTCATTTTCAGCTCTCTCAATAACACACATTTTACTATGAACTTTAAGGCCTTTAACTCCAAAAATTAATTCAATTCCTTCAGCTTGCATCTGTTCTGCATAATTGATATTTGCTTCCTCATCAAAACGTGCTTGTAATTCAATAGAAACAGTTACTTTTTTACCATTTTTAGCTGCATTTATTAAAGCACTAGCTACACGTGAAATTTTTGCTAATCGATATATAGTAATCTTTATTGATTTTACTTTAGGATCTAAAGCGGCTTCACTTAAAAACTTTACTACATATGAAAACGTGTGATATGGTGTATACAACAAGAAATCTTTTTCTGCAACTGCGCTAAAAATATTTTTCTGTAAACTTAGCTTTTTTATAGGTAAGGGTTTAATTTTTGCATACAACAAATCTTTTCTTCCTAAACTAGGAAACCCTAAATAATCACGCCTATTATGATATCTACCTCCAGGTATAAGGCTATCTGTTGAAGCAATTCCCATTTTATTTAATAAATACTCCATAGTTTGTGTATCGATATCTTGATCATAAACAAAACGAACAGGATCACCTAATTTCCTGTCTTTTACACTATCTGCAATTTTTCGTAAAAAACTCTTACTCATATCACTATCAAAATCAAGTTCTCCATCTCTGGTAATCTTAATCATACTAGCTGATATTGTTTTATAATTGAATATATTAAATATCTCTCCTAAAAATAATCTGATAACATCATCAACCATGATAATACGGTCTTTATTATTTTTTTGAGGAAGTACTACAAAACGATCTATATGTTTAGAAATTTCAATTAATGCAAATTGATTTTCACAATCTTCAATAGTCATTTTTATTGCTAAATATGCAGCGGTATCTACTAAAACAGGAAGGTCAACATCATCATTTAAAATAATAATAACTAAAGCTGGGCTTACTTTTTCATAAAAATATGATCTTAAATAATCATACTCATCTGGAGTAACATCTTTTTCTACAATCAAGTAAATATTTTCTTTTTTAAGAGTTGTCCATATACCATTTAATGTTTTTAAGCTTTCTTCTTGCTGTGTAATTACTATTTTTGTGATTAGCTCTAGTAATTCAGTAGCTTTTATACCTCCTAATGCGTTTTTTCCACTTTTTCCAGCTTGCTCAATACGTTTAATTGTAGCGTATCTCACTTTAAAAAATTCATCTAAATTATTAGAAAAAATTCCTATAAATCGAAGGCGTTCAATTAATGGTACATTAACATCTGCAGCTTCTTGTAAAACTCTAGCATTAAACTCTAACCAACTAATTTCCCTGTTAATGTATTTATTTTTTTGAAGTTCTACAGTATTCATAAGTTTTTACATTTTACTCAACACAAAGGTATTTTATTTATACTTAATTTTTAAATTAAAAATACAGTTGTAGTTATAAATTAATGCTACTTAAAATTCTTAGGAAATAATGTACTTATAGTCTTTCCCTGTTTTAATTTATTCCAGTTATTAATAGTTATCTGTAATATTACACATCCACTTGTAGGAATATTATCTATAAGCTTATCTCCGTAAGTGTTTGCTATATTTGTGAACGCATAATTGTGACCAAAAAGAATAATATTATCATACTTATTATCTAAGTGTTTGATAAAGTCAATTACATGACTACCATTAAAATCATATAATTCATTTTTAATTTTTAAAGCATCATCATTAAGCTCAAAAGTTTTCATGAAAATTTTACATGTACTTAAGGCCCTATTTGCTGGGCTTGACACAATCAAATCAGGGTTGAAATTATTCATTTTCAATTGTTTGGATATTATTTCAGCATCAAAGATCCCTCTTTTTTTTAATGGTCTTTCTTGATCTGAAACATCATAGTTCCATGATGACTTTCCGTGTCTAAATAGTGTTATTGATTTCATAAATACAATCGTTTAAATGCGTTTTTTATCGATAAAATGTTGTTTTATAACAACAAATCACTTAACTTGCGAGTTTAACAATAAAATTATAAGTCAAAATTATGATATAAAAGTAAAAACTTATACATCAATGTTCTGTTATTATCAAAGGACTATAGTAAAAACCCTCTTTAAAAAACACCGTTTAAGTGTTTATTTTTTAAGACTAAAAACTTACAATAGTTCTTTATCGATTTTATAAGTGATTTGGCATTTTTTTTTGATTAACTTACTGTATATGTGCTATTTTGCTAATCCTATTAATTGAAGTCGTAATTTAACACAATAGTTCTCCCTCAAGTTTAACACAATAGTTCTCCCTCAAGTTTAACACAATAGTTCTCCCTCAAATTTAACACAATGTTTTCCCTCAAGTTTAACACAATAGTTCTCCCTCAAATTTAACACAATGTTTTCCCTC
>CAZECB010000270.1:3070-3616 GCA_964510745.1 uncultured Flavobacteriaceae bacterium
AAAACGTTTTAGTGTCAATTTAATTTTAAAAATTAAAATGTCTTAAAACAAAAATGATTTTGAAAAACATAGAACCTGCAATTCAGTTTTCTTATACCCAAATGTTATGGAAAAAAAATACACACATGCGCGTGTACAATTCACTTTATTAATACTATTATCATTGTTTTCAATGAACAATAGTTTTTCTCAAAACTCTAATGCTAATTATTACCAATTAACTGGAGAATCAATAAATGATTCAAAACTAAACAATACTTCTGTTAAAATTAGTAATGATAATTCTAGAGCACTTAGTTTGATATATCAGATACACCCAGCTATAAAAATTGAAAACAATTCAGTTAAGAATATTTCTGAAACAAACCAACCTATTTGTTTAGGATTAGATCTGAATTCATTTAATGCATTACATAATCTTAATGATTATTTCAAAAGTATTGAAATGATTGTCATAAAAATAAAAAATAGAAATGATTTAAATAAAGTACTACCTAGTATCCGCATCTAAAAATTAAAAATAATCGGTAAGCCTTGTAAATTAAT
>CAZECB010000271.1:0-3616 GCA_964510745.1 uncultured Flavobacteriaceae bacterium
GATAATCTTTGGGAATCCCGTACGCATCCAGCATTTTCTGAAGCAGAACGTGCTGCTTTAGATTTTTCTTTACAAGCCTCTATGGTTCCAAATGCTGTGGATGCTGATATTAAAGAACGTTTATATAAATATTGGGATGAAGGTGAAATTGTAGAAATGTTAGGCGTCATTTCATTATTTGGATACTTAAACCGTTGGAATGATTCTATGGGTACTAATATTGAAGAAGGTGCTGTAGAAAGCGGAAATCAGTTTCTTGGAAAACATGGTTTTGAGGTTGGCAAACATGATGGATCGCAGTATTAGACTTTAGATAGTAGGCCGCCTCTTCGAGGCATATAGATATTAGAAAAAAACCCATCAGAAATGATGGGTTTTTTTATTAAGTATTTAAAAATTCTATTTTATTTGTCTAAATGTAAAGTTTTATTTACTTTTGAAATAAATATATAATATTATGACTATTCAAATATTTCCTCATTCTTTAAAAAGACTAGGTTTTATACTTTTTGTTATTGCTTTTATTACTAATTGTATTTATAATGTTTCCTTCTTCGAAATTCCTCTCTCTGGTATTAACCCTGATGAATTTAGTAGCTTAGCGAATAATTACAATAAAAGCGGGTTTATAGGTCTTTTAAATGCATTTACTGGAGGTGCTTTGGCAAATAGTTTTACCATATTGAGCTTACTGCATATTGTTTCTATGTTTGGTATCATTATTTATATAATGTCTAAAGAAAAAATTGAAGATGACTATATTAGTAAATTACGATTAGAATCTTTTCACCTAACAGCAGTAATAACATTAATACTAGCTATCTTATTTTATATTGTTTCAATAAATCCATTCTTAACATTAAGCAATATTATATTTCCTTTTATTTGGTGTTATATTATTATATTCTTTCTTAAAAAGAGGCTTCATATATGAAGAACTTTATAAAAGTAGAACGTGCAAGACATAATCTCACTCAAGCAGATTTAGCAGAAAAGCTAGGTGTATCTAGGCAAACAATTCACGCTATAGAGAAAGGCAAATTCAATCCATCAGTAACATTAGCTATTAAAATGGCTCGTTTTTTTAAAGTTACAGTAGAGTATTTATTTACTCTTGAAGATTAAATCAATTCTTTAACACGCTTTTGTAACTCCGGCAACACTTCAACATCAAACCAAGGGTTTTTGGTGAGCCAAAATCGGTTACGAGGTGATGGATGTGGTAAGGGTAAATATTTTGGTAAGTATTCTTTATAATTAGCTACCGTCTCTGTTAAAGTGCGCTTTGCTTCTTTTTTTAAATAATAATTCTGTGCGTACATCCCAATTAATAATATCAATTCTACTTTAGGCATTTTATCTAATAATTGTTGATGCCATTGTGGTGCACATTCAGGGCGTGGTGGTAAATCGCCTGTTTTACCTTTTCCAGGATAACAAAACCCCATGGGCACAATCGCAAATTTAGTTTCGTCATAAAATTCTTCATCAGTAACGTTTAACCATTTACGTAATTGTCGCCCGCTAGGGTCGTCCCAAGGTATGCCAGACGCATGTACTTTTGTTCCTGGGGCTTGCCCTATAATTATGATTTTAGATTTTGAATGTGCTACTGCTACAGGTCGTGGTCCTAAAGGTAAATGTGATTTGCAGATGTCACATTGTTTGATATTTAGGAGTAACTTTTCCATAAATTAACATTTCTTCATTATTAAAAGATTGCTTCGTTGCTTATTTCTCGCTATGAGACGTAATCTTATATGAGATTGCTACATCGCCTAAAAAAGCGATTCGCAATGACGTTACATTATCATTTCATTTTCAAAGGTGTTCCTTCAAAAGACACGCCTTCAAAACCTGTATTCATAAAATTACGAATATTTTGATGTCCATCACCATTAGGATCTTTTAACACCTCATCAAAATAAAACTGCCCAAAACAGGCCAATGCTTCTTCTTTTGTTAAGTTTTGATCTGTTGCAAATGCTAATACTTTACACGAGCCCAAATTTTGATCACTAGCATTTTGTAATGTTCCGTTTTTAAAGGCTGTTGGTGTAAAATTGTAATTAGCCTCAATTGTATTTATCGTCTCTGAAAACTGAATGGTTTCAGGAGTGTTCTTTAATTTGTTTTTGAATTCTTCTATATTCATTTTATTTGTTTTTTCCAGCAACTACAATAACTATTTCTCCTTTTGGAGACTTGTTAGTATAATGTGTTAGTACCTCTTTTGCAGTGCCTCTAATTGTTTCTTCGTATAATTTTGTAAGTTCTCGTGATACTGATATTTGTCTATTTTCTCCAAAATATTCACAAAAATGAGTGAGTGTTTTTATGAGTTTATGCGGTGATTCGTAAAAAATAATCGTACGCGTTTCTTCAGCTAATAATTTTAAACGGGTTTGACGTCCTTTTTTTACAGGAAGGAATCCTTCAAACACAAATTTATCATTTGGTAATCCTGAATTTACTAATGCAGGTACAAAGGCTGTAGCTCCTGGTAAACAATCAATTTCAATATTATGTTCTACACAAGCACGAGAGAGTAAAAACCCAGGATCTGAAATGGCTGGTGTCCCAGCATCACTAATGAGTGCTATAGAAGTTCCACTTTTTAATTTCTGAATCAACCCTTCAACCGTTTTGTGCTCATTATGCATATGGTGGGATTGAGATGGTGTATTAATCTCGAAATGTTTTAAGAGTTTTCCTGAAGTACGCGTATCTTCAGCTAGAATTAAATCGACCTCTTTTAAAACTTCAATCGCTCTAAAAGTAATATCTTTAAGGTTTCCTATTGGCGTTGGTACAATGTAGAGTTTACTCATGTATTAAAAGTTGAAACTAAAAAATACTTGAGTTTTATAAAAATTTACTTTCTATTATTTCCATAAAACGATCCTCATATTCACCTTTATCCATCCAATGGTTATAATCTGGTTTTACTATTTCTTGAATTAAATTTGAAGCTTCTGTAAACGTAATTGATGTGTTTATTTGAGATAACACTCGATCATAGTCTTTAACATTACCATTAAAAAGATGTTTAATAAATGCTAATTTATCATTTAACCCAATGACTAAACTTTGCCCTTTTAGTTTGTCATTTAATGATTTTTTCAAATCGTTTTTGTCATCTGTAACGGGTTCAAAAATAGGAGTCTCTTTAAAATCGGCAGCAATGGTTTCTAAATCGTTTTTATGAAATTCTACTTGAGGAGACATAGACTCTATAATGTGATCTACCTGTTGAGTTTCTTGAGGCATTTGTGCCACCATGTCTTTTATTTTCTCCATAACAGGTTCCATAATATCATCGTCTTCAACTTCATCAAGATTCACATAAATTTTATCTTCAATTTCAATATTATCACTCACGGTGTTATTAAACGCTTTATCTAACATTCCAAAAAATGAAGAGTCATTTCCTATAGTTGGGATATCATCTTCAAAATTCTCATGTGCAAATTTCAAAACAGATAGTTTCTCCTGCAACGCAATAACCTCGGCATGCATTTTTACAACATCTTCTTTTCCTTTCAATTTAAGAATCCTGTGAGCAATACTCACCAATTCTGATTCTAATTTTTTTTTCATCCGTTCTAAATTTTTT
>CAZECB010000272.1:0-3613 GCA_964510745.1 uncultured Flavobacteriaceae bacterium
AAAAGTACTTTAATTATCGATAAACATATATATTTTAATAATGTTTAAAATATCTTCGGCAAATTTAAATATTAAAATAAGAATAAACAATACGTAACGTTACGTACATTTATAATTTTGAAACTAAATCTGAATATTTGTATTTGTTTTGAATAATGTCAAGTGCTAGAAGTTGTTCTTGAACATCATCAATTGTAGCTTTTTTGATTATAGACTGTGACCATTCTGTTAAACTTAACCATTCTTGAACATCTTTTAATTGTTGCCCGTAGCGTTCAGAAATGATACGATCAATATTTGGTATGTTTTTAAACTGCTCTGTTTGATGATTTATAATTCTCAAAATAGTTTTCAAAACTTCTTTATCATTATTTATAAACTCTTCGCGTACAGCAATTACAAAACAAGGCCATGGTGTTGGACAATTTCCAATACGTCTAAAAACGCCTTTATCTACAATAGGTTTTGTTGTGAATTTTTCCCATAAAAAATAATCTGCATTTTTATTAGTTAAAGCGTCCACAGCACCATCTAAATTTTTAATGACTTCAAAATTCAAATCTTTGGATAAATTCCATTTGTTTTTTGTAGCATTGATATATGCCATTAAATGAGAACCAGAACCATATCTGCTAATTGCTGCACGCTGACCTTGAATATCTTTTAATGTTTTAAATTTTGAATCATGAGCTACATGAATGCCCCAGATTAAAGGGGATTTTACAAACACTTGTACAATTTTGCTTGGATTACCCTCAGTAATATCTTTTATGATTCCTTCAGTAAGTATGACGGCTAGATCTATTTCTTTATCACGTAAGGCTTTATTCATCTGACCTGTACCACCGTGATAGTCTTTCCAGCGTAAATTAACACCTTCTTTTTTGTAAGCACCATCTTTTAAGGTCAAGTACCAAGCTAAATTAAAGTGTTCTGGAACACCACCAATGTTAACCGTTTTCATAAAGTGAATTTTAAGATATTAATGTATTAAGTGTATATTCAATTAAATTACTTACTATTTGTTTTGGTTTTTTACTAAATTCTTTAGTAATCCTATTTGCTAAAATTGCATTCATAGAAATAGCTTTATGTCCTAATAATTTTGATAACCCATAAATGCCTGCAGTTTCCATTTCTAAATTAGTAATAACTTTATCTTCAAATTTAAAATTATTTAACTTATCGTTCATTTCTTTATCTTGAATAGGAAGTCTTAATATACGTCCTTGAGGTCCATAAAAACCAACATTAGTTGCTGTAAATCCTTTTAAAGTTTTATCAGAATGTAATTGATTTAAAAGAGAGAGGTCTGAAGAAACAACATAAGGAGTGGACTTATTTTTAAACCAATTAGTTTGCAATTGTATTGCTTCAGAAATATTAGTGTGTTGTACATGTTCACTATCATAAAAGTGAAGTAAACTATCAAAACCTACAGCATATTCACTAATTAAAAACGAATTGATTGGGATGTGTTTTTGGATAGATCCAGAAGTACCAATGCGAATAATATTTAATGAAGTTAATTGTTCCTTATTACATCTAGTAATAAAATCAATATTTACCAATGCATCCAATTCATTTAAAACAATGTCAATATTATCTGTGCCAATTCCTGTAGAAATTACGGTAAATCGTTTACCTTTATACGCACCTATTTGTGTATGAAATTCACGCTTTTGTATTGTAAATTCAACCGTGTCAAAAAAAGCAGTTACATCATTTACACGATCTGGATCACCAACGGTGATAATAGTATCTGCTATATGTTTTGGAAGTAAGTTGAGGTGATAAATACTTCCGTCAGGATTTAAAATAAGTTCAGAGGATGGGATAGGCATATTTGTGAATTTATCTTGTGATTAACCACCAACGCGTTTAACATTAAATCCCTTAGTTTTAAGTATGGTCATAATTTTATCGCGATAATCTCCTTGAATGATAATTTTATCGCCTTTAAAACTTCCACCAACACTTAGTTTTTGTTTTAATTCTTTTGCTAATGCTTTGAAATCTTCTATAGCTCCTGTATAACCTTCTAAAATGGTGATTGGTTTTCCTTTACGTTTTTCGTATTTACAAATAATAGGATCATCTTGCATCCAAATAGACTCAGAATCATCGTCTATTTTAGGAGTTTCAGAAGTTTTGTGATCTGGGAAAAGGTTTTTTAATTGATCTTGTAAATCCATGATATTAATATACTGTATGAAATAGTCAGTAATAATTATGAGCTATTTTTTTAGTCCTAATTCTATTAAACGTTCATTTAAAAATTCTCCTGCAGTAATATTATCAAACTGTTTTGGATTGTCAGCATCAATACAACTTTCTAAAACATCTAATTTCATTTTACTTATAGGATGCATAAAAAATGGAATAGAATATCTTGAGCTTCCCCATAATGCTTTAGGCGGATTAACTACACGATGAATTGTTGATTTTAGTTTATTATTAGTATGTCTTGAAAGCATATCACCCACATTAATCATTAATTCATCATCTTCTGCAATAGCATCTATCCATTCTCCGTTATGGTTTTGAACTTGCAAGCCACGTCCTTGTGCTCCCATCAAAAGTGTTATTAAATTAATATCCCCATGGGCTGCGGCACGCACAGCATCTTTAGGCTCTTGAGTAATCGGAGGATAATGAATAGGGCGCAAAATACTATTTCCGTTGATTAAAAATTCATCAAAATAAGTTTCTTCTAAATTTAAATATAATGCTAAAGCACGTAATACATATTTTGCTGTTTTTTCAAGCATGCGATAGGCTTGTTTTCCTATATCATTAAATTGAGGTAGTTCTTTTACATTAACATTTTTAGGGTACTCTTTTTCAAGTTCTGAATTGTTTTCTACATATTGCCCAAAATGCCAAAATTCTTTTAAATCACCTTCCTTTTTTCCTTTAGCACTTTCTTTTCCAAAAGAAATATAACCGCGTTGTCCTCCAATACCTGGAATCTCATAATCTTTCTTTGTTTCTAATGGTAAATCGAAAAATGCTTTAATTTCTTTATATAAATCATTTATTAAATCGGTATCTAAAAAATGACCTTTTAATACAACAAATCCAATATCTTCATATGCTGAACCAATTTGATGTATAAATTGCTGTTTTTTATCTTTAGAAAGGAAATCTTCTAGGTTCACACTAGGAATACGTTCCATTGTTATTTTGTTTTAAGCTAACATTACAAATATAAATAAAATAGAAACGATTTTATGTTTAATTTAAGGATTACTAGTATAGTATTGTAGATATAAATTAATTACTTTTGATTTAGTTAAACAAAAATTAATGAGATCAAAAATAGCCTCAACTCCAGTAATCATTTACGATAAGAAAAAAATCAGTAAGACCAAGCTGAAGCAGTTATATAAAAACATGCTTAAGTCAAGAATGATAGAAGAGAAAATGTTAATTCTTTTACGTCAAGGTAAAATTTCAAAATGGTTTTCTGGTATCGGTCAAGAGGCAATTTCAGTAGGTGTTACTATGGCTTTAAAACCAGAAGAATATATGCTTCCTATGCACCGTAATTTAGGTGTGTTTACGACTAGAGAAATTCCATTATATCGTTTGTTTGCGCAATGGCAAGGAA
>CAZECB010000273.1:0-3598 GCA_964510745.1 uncultured Flavobacteriaceae bacterium
ACGGACGTTTACAACCAGGAGGGACTATTATTGAAGGAACTTCAGGTAATACAGGTATGGGGTTAGCATTAGCAGCAATTGTTAAAGGTTATAAAATGGTGTGTGTGATTAGTGATAAACAGAGTAAAGAAAAAATGGATATCCTACGTGCTGTAGGAAGTAAAGTAATAGTTTGTCCAACAAATGTTGAGCCAGAAGACCCACGTTCATATTATTCTACGTCTAAACGTTTAGCAGAAGAAACACCTAATTCTTGGTATGTAAATCAATATGATAACCCAAGTAACTCAGCAGCACATTATGAAAGTACTGCTCCAGAAATTTGGAAACAAACAGAAGGTAAAGTGACACATTTTGTAGTTGGTGTAGGAACAGGAGGAACTATTTCTGGAGTAGGTAAATATTTAAAAGAGCAAAACCCCAATGTGAAGATTTGGGGAATAGATACTTATGGAAGTGTATTTAAAAAATATCACGAAACCGGAGTTTTTGATGAAAACGAAATCTATCCATATATTACAGAAGGTATTGGAGAAGATATTTTACCTAAAAATGTAGATTTTAGTGTGATTGATGGATTTACAAAAGTAACTGATAAAGATGCTGCTATCTACACACAAAAATTAGCAAAGGAAGAAGGTATGTTTCTAGGGAACTCTGCTGGAGCTGCTATAAAAGGATTACTACAATTAAAAAATCAATTTACAAAAGATGATGTGGTGGTAGTGCTATTTCATGATCATGGAAGCCGTTATGTTGGAAAAATGTTTAATGATGAATGGATGCGTGATCGTGGATTTATAGATGATGAAATTACAATTGCTTCAGATTTAATAAAAAATCATATAGATAAACCATTAGTGACTATAAAAACAGAAGAATTAGTATCACATGCTATTGAACGTATGAAGAAATTTAAAATTTCTCAGATTCCAGTAGAAGATACTACAGGTTTTGTAGGGGCTATTGATGAAACAGATTTGTTTCGCAAGTTTGTAGCAGATAAAAACATATCAGACTTACCAATAAAAGAGGTGATGCATAAACCATTCCCTATAGTTACAAAAACTACATCTATTGAAGCTATTTCTAAATTAATTGATAAAGATAACAATGCGGTATTGGTTGATTTAGGAGATGGTAAATACCATATTATCACGAAGCACGATATTATTAGCGCATTATAGGAGTGTTTAGACAATCTGTAATATCCATTGTTCCAATAATAATTATTGAGATTATTATAAAATACAATTACTAACTCTATTCATTGTATCTAAAACTTTCAAAAATGTTTCAGGTTCTGGACGTACACGATAGTTATCTGTTAAATCTACATATACAATTTCTCCAGAGGTGTTTGTGATTATCACTGTTGGTAAAACAGTATGACTATCATAGCCTAATACTTCAAAACCTGTAGGAATTCCGTTAGGTGAAAAAATTCCTAATTGTTTAGCAACGGTGTTTTTTACATCAGTTAAAAAATTGAAATTCACATTAAATTTTTCAGCTAAAGCTTTTGAAAACTTATGAGACTGTGGGCTGACTAAAATTACGTTGGCGCCTCTTGCTTCAATGTCTTTATAAAGTGCAACAACTTCTTTTATTTGTGCCACACAAAGCGGGCACCAGTTACCGCGATAAAACAACCAAATAGATGGTGTTTTTGTAAATGTATTTGAGGCAACTTGATTGTGTTCAGGGTTTTCTAAATTAAACTCAGGTAATTGATGCCCAACTTTTAAAATAGAAGTGTCTCGTTTTTTAAAAGTTGAGAACCAAGTAAGATATGTAATCCAACCAAAAACTAAAAATGTACTACTGTAATAAACCAAATCGGATTTCGGTTCTATAAATCTCCCAATTAATATTACAATGTAACTGATAAGAATAACAAAGCTATGAACATTAAGATTGCGAGATGTTCGCGCTTGCGATTTAAGAAACAGGCCTCCAAAAAAAGAGAATATTATTAATGCCATAACTAATGTACCACTATTTTGTATCCAAGCATTATATTGTTGTACTAAATGCCAGGTACTTAAAATTAAAACATAAATTGCAAAAACAGGGAATATAGAAATGAATAATGATTTTAAAATATTCTTCATAAATATTTAAGTCTTCGTTTTTAAAGATGCATTACAAAAATAAAGGTAAAACACATAGCGTGCTTTACCTTTATCAGACTAGTAATTGATTGATGAAATATATTATTTTGTTTTTAAAGCGGTATTAATAGATTTATCAATTTGGACTCCTATTTCAGGAAATCCACCACTCGTAATATCTGTAAAATTTCCATTTTTATCTATAACAATGTTAGTAGGGTAAGCAAAAATATTAAAAGAGTTGATTACACCTATTGAATCTGGAATTACAGCATATTTTATTGGGGTATCTATTAAAAAGGATTCAACTTTGTCTTTTTGGTCAAAAGTTATTGAAGCAAAAACGATATTTGGATTGTCTTTATATTTATCATGAACAATATTTAATTTAGGTATTTCTTCAATACATGGTTTGCAAGCTATAAACCAAAAATTTAAAACCACAACTTTGCCTTTTACATCCTCAGATGTAATTTTATTTCCAGTGATATCAGTTAACTCAAAATCAGGTGCTTTTTTACCAATTAATTCGGACTGAACACTTTGTTGTTTTAGAATTTTAGCTCTGAACTCTCTTTCAAAATCACTCATCCTCTTTAATTGAAAATAAGATTTTCCGTCTTTGTCTTTAGAAGGTACATAATTCCAATCACCAGAAGCCATTGGTTTATTATACGTTTCAAAATTTATGACTTTTCCACTTTCATCTTTAATAATATCACCGGCGCTAACTTTAACTTGAGAATTTGCAACTTGAAAGTTAGATAATAGAGCAATAAAAAGAATAAGAATATATCGTTTCATAGTTTATATTTTATAGATATTACAAATAAAAACCATTTAATGATTAGAAAAGGTTAACAACTGTTAACTAGTGTTAACCAAAAAAAATAAGTATTTGCTACTCTGCACTTAGTGTTTTATATTAGTTACATGCAAGAAGATTTTTTACATTATCTCTGGAAGCACAAAAAGTTTAATTTTTTAGACTTAAAAACTACGCAATGCGAACCTGTTTCTATTGTTTCTGTAGGGGCACATAATCATAACTCTGGACCAGATTTTTTTAATGCACAGCTAAAAATAGGAAACCAATTATGGGCAGGTAATGTAGAAATTCATGTGAATGCTAATGATTGGTTTATTCATAATCATGAAATGGATAAAGCTTATGACAATGTAATACTTCATGTAGTTTGGGAAGATGAAGGTGTTATTTACAGAAGTGATAAGACGTCAATACCTACTTTAGTTTTAAAAAATTATGTACGTCAAGATATTTTAAATAATTATCAAAAGCTGTTTCATAAAGCTGAAAAATGGATTAATTGTGATGCTGATTTTAAAGCAGTTGATGATTTTACTCTTAAAAACTGGTTAGAACGTTTATATTTTGAACGCTTAGAACGAAAATCTAAAGACATTGAAATTTTATTACAAAACTCTAAAAATAATGATTTTGAATGCTCACTACAATAATTTAA
>CAZECB010000274.1:0-3597 GCA_964510745.1 uncultured Flavobacteriaceae bacterium
AAATAACAAGTGTAAATTAATAATGGACTAGTTACGTTCCTATTAGAAGCTAATGACTAAAGTCAAACTAATGTATACGTTATAAATATTTAAAAATCAGACAATTAAAAATTGATTGATTTTCAAAGAGATAAAATAATAAATCTCTGCATCTTTGCGTCTCTGCGTTCAATTATAGATGGTAGCCTAAGGTATTAAATCCGAATCAGTTTAATGAAATTAATCGAAAACATATCGTTTGAAGATTTTAGTGGGAAAACATTTAAAATCAGAGTAGTAGAACCTGCTACCGAAAAGAAGGCTTCCTATACACACTATTTACATAATCATAAAAATGGGGTATCCCATTTTTACAAAGATAGTGCAATTGAGTATGTGAAGGGTATTATGGAAAATAAGCTTCCCAACGAAAAAATCACTAATAAATTAGCCGAAGAAGCATTACAATATTTAATCAAGTTTCCAAATACTATCCCTTTCCCTAAACCTATTGCTCCTAAATTTAAATTTATTGATCTATTTGCAGGTATAGGAGGTTTTAGACTAGCCTTCCAAAATTTGGGTGGTAATTGTGTATTTACAAGTGAATGGGATAAATACTCTCAAAAGACTTATCAAGCAAACTTTGGAGAAGTTCCTTTTGGAGATATAACTAAATCAGTAACTAAGAATTACATTCCAGATAATTTCGATATTTTATGTGCAGGTTTTCCATGCCAAGCTTTTTCTATAGCTGGCAGAAAGGGCGGTTTTGAAGATACTAGAGGAACCCTATTCTTTGATGTAGCTGAAATTATAAAAAACAAGCAACCTAAAGCTTTTTTTCTTGAAAATGTCAAAGGCTTAAGAAGTCATGATAAGGGAAAAACTTTTAGAACTATTCTCAATACATTACGGGAAGATTTAAATTATTATGTTCCAGATCCTGAAATAATAAATGCTAAAGATTTTGGTGTTCCACAAAATAGAGAACGAGTGTTTATTGTCGGATTTAGAAAAGATTTAGGCATTAATGATTTTGAGTATCCAAAAAATACTAACAAAAAAGTAAGTGTACAAGATATTCTTGAAGAAGAAGTGGTTTCTACAAAGTACTACTTATCCACAACTTATCTCAACACACTTATAAGACATAAGGCTAGACATGAAAGCAAAGGAAATGGATTCGGTTATGCGATAGTTCCACCCGATGGCATCTCTAGTGCAATTGTCTGTGGTGGCATGGGAAGAGAAAGGAATTTAGTACACGACCATCGAATAAAAGACTATACGCCTGTCACAAACATAAAAGGAGAAGTAAGTAGAGAAAATATTAGAAGGATGACGCCAAGAGAATGGGCAAGATTGCAAGGCTATCCAGATAATTTTAAAATAGTCGTTTCTGATGCACAGTCTTACAAACAGTTTGGTAATTCTGTTGCTGTTCCAGCTATTCAAGCCACCGCAAAAAAAATACTACAAAAACTAAACACACGCAAAAAAACAAAAAAATATGCTAAAAGGGAATAAGGGAGAATGGAGTGAGCTATATGTATTATTAAAATTACTTGCCGATGGAAAGTTATATGCAGCCGATGAAAATCTAAATAGAATAGAAGAAGTCTTTTACCCAATTATCAAAATCCTTAGAAATGAAATTGGGCAAAAAAGAGAATACGCATTAAAAGGACAGGTAAAAATTATAGATGGAGATACACAAAAACTACTTACTGAATTCCCTACCGCTGATTTTATAAAAAATGCTCACCAATTATTTCAAGATATTACCAAAGCAAAAGGTAGATCTTTTTCCTTTCCACAATACGAAGATTTTTTAGCTTCGATAGATATAAATAGCCTTAAAGCGAAAAGCATTGATAAGTCTGATATTACCTTAATTGTGCATGATCTTGAAACTGGTCAAAGTCCACAACTAGGTTTTAGTATAAAATCCTTAATCGGTAAAAATTCTACACTTTTTAATCCACAGGCTGGCACTAATTTCATCTATAAGATTATTGTTCCAGAAGGTGAAGTGTTTGATATTGACATCTTTAATAAACAGACTTTTGCCGCTGCTAAAAATCCTAAAATTGCTAAGATCGCCGTTCGATTAGAACGACTGGCCGATTTAAATTACCCTGTTACCTTTGATACTATTCAATCTCAAAATTTAGAATTAAATCTAACGATGGTAGATTCGAAGCTACCTTCTATTCTCTCCTATATATTGTACTACAAATTCCGTTATAGCATTAGCAATGTCATTGATCTAATCAACAAACTCAATGAAGAAAATCCATTGAACTATAATCTGAGTCTTGGTCATCCTTTCTATGAATTCAAGATCAAAAATTTACTCTCTGACTATGCATTAGGAATGACGCCTGAATCTGTTTGGACGGGTCAATATGATGCTACTGGTGGTATTATTATTGTAAAATCAGATGGTGATGTATTATGTTATCATATTTGTGATAAGAATAAATTTCAAGACTATCTGATTAATCATACGAAATTGGAGCAAGCTTCTACTAGTGAGGATAAGGAGAACCCCGGCCATCCTTCTATTTCTAAAAGTGCTAAGCCTTTTAAGTTTGGGTGGGTGTATGAGAAGGATGGGGAATATTTTATTAAGTTGAATTTGCAGGTACGGTTTAAGTAGAGAAAATCTCTATTCCAACCGCCCAGAAACAATACTCTCCTCCTCATGCTTATGAATCTTATTGATCAGCCCATCCGTAACTTCTTCCACTAATTTTTCCAAATGATCTGAATATTCTAGATATTCTGGCCAAAGAATATCGTTCAGAAAGGTGCCATTTATTTTCACCATAACCGTCGTGTATTTCTGTCTTTTATATCTGTAGGGTAGAACGCCATATTTTCTACAAATAGCCAACAACAACTTCTTATGCCAGCTATCACTTGTAAATAATTTATATTCGTGGACATCTTTATCAATCTCTAATGTCGGATGCTTCTTTAACAACCTATCCTTCGCAGAAATAGCTGCAGTTTGTTCGCCTGCTGTTGTGGCACCATTAATAAGTACTTCAATTTTTTTTATTCTTTCTAATAAGTCGTTCATGATTTTAAGGCTTCATATTTTTCCAAAATACTTTTCTTGTGATAACCTTCTTTTCCCTTCAATGCAGCTTCATAGACAGCCCTTCTTTGTTGCTGTTTTAAAAAATCTGGATCAGGCACTAATTTAGCTACATTGTCCAATATTTTTTGAGGTGTTAATTCATATTGCTCCAATCTTTCTTTATAGTACGCTAGTTGGCTCAGTAGTTCCTCACAAGTTTCACTATGCGAATGTTTTTCTAATTTGTCTTTTAGTGCTGCTTCTAATTCATTTAGACTCCATTCACATTTTTCTATAATAATAGAAATCCATAAATCCCAATAATCAAAAGAAATTTCTTTTTCGAGATGTAGAAATTGAATAGACATTAAGAAGTCTTTGCCATAGATACTTTTAGCCATTTTGATTCAAATATTATTAGGAAATATTTTTCTCTTATCATAAGATAATTTCATTACAAAATACTACCTAGCCTCCTCAATCCCCAGCCCCAAATCCGTCACCTGATAAATCCGCATCCCTTCATT
>CAZECB010000275.1:0-3589 GCA_964510745.1 uncultured Flavobacteriaceae bacterium
CTCAAAAGTGGCCTGTGAAACTTTAGTAACTACAGGTCAAGTAGTACTTGCTGGAGAAGTAAAGTCAAAAACATATTTAGACGTTCAAAAAATAGCACGAGAAACTATAAATAACATAGGCTACACTAAAAGTGAGTATATGTTTGATGGAAATTCTTGTGGCGTATTTTCTGCAATACATGAACAATCTGACGATATTAACAGAGGGGTCGATAGAGAGACTAAAGAAGAGCAAGGTGCAGGAGATCAAGGTATGATGTTTGGGTATGCAACTCGTGAAACTGAAAACTACATGCCTTTATCTTTAGATTTATCTCATAAAATTTTAATTGAGTTGGCAGAATTACGTCGAGAAAATAAAGACATTGACTATTTAAGACCTGATTCTAAAAGTCAAGTGACTATTGAATATAGTGATGATAATATCCCACAACGTATTGATGCGATTGTAGTATCTACACAGCATGATGATTTTGATAATGATGCTGCAATGCTTGCTAAAATTAGAAAAGACATCGTTGACATTTTAATTCCTAGAGTTGTTGCTAAACTCCCTGAAAATTTAAAAGTTTTATTTAATGATGATATCAAATATCATATTAACCCAACAGGAAAATTTGTTATTGGTGGACCTCATGGAGATACTGGTTTAACGGGACGTAAAATTATTGTAGATACATATGGTGGTAAAGGTGCTCACGGTGGTGGTGCATTTTCAGGAAAAGACCCTAGTAAAGTAGATCGTTCTGCTGCTTATGCAACACGTCACATTGCTAAAAACTTAGTTGCTGCGGGTGTATGTAATGAAATTTTAGTGCAAGTATCTTATGCTATTGGGGTAGTAGAACCTATGGGGGTTTTCGTAGACACATACGGAACTTGTCCTTTTAATATGACAGATGGTGAAATTGCTTCAAAAATCTCAGAGATTTTTGATATGCGTCCAGCATCAATTGAATCACGTTTAAAATTACGTAGCCCAATGTATAGCGAGACTGCTGCATACGGTCATATGGGACGTAAAAATGAAATTGTATCAAAAACGTTTTCTCAACCTAATGGTGGTCCAAAAACTATGGAGGTTGAGTTATTTACTTGGGAAAAATTAGATTATGTTGATCAAGTAAAATCTGCTTTTAATATTTAATTAAGTAGAGATAAAAAGGATATAAAAAAAACCACGCAAGTGCGTGGTTTTTTTTATATCCTTTTTATATTGCGCTTATTCAATTAATTACCTGCTGCTGTTTTTGCATCTCTTATCATGTTTTCATTTGGTAGAATCGCAATATTTACACGTCTATTTTTTGCTCTTCCAGAAGGTGTTGCATTATCGTGTTTAGGTTGTGTTTCTCCAAACCAATTCGTTTTAAATCTGCCTGAACTTAATCCTTTTGATATTAAATAATTAGTTACCGCATAAGCTCTATCTTTAGATAATGTCATGTTATAAACATCACTTCCTGCACTATCAGTATGGCCTACAACCAAAATATTTGTATCAGAATATTCTTTAAAAATACCTACTAACTTATTTAAACTAGTTTGAGATTTAGCATTAATATTATGCTTTGCTGTTGCAAAAAAAACACCACTATTTTCATCAAATGTTATTAATATAGCATCATCTAGACGTTCCACTTTCACACCTGGTATTTCTTCTTCTATTTTCTGAGCTTGCTTATCCATTTTATTTCCAATAATAAGACCAGCTCCTCCTCCTACAACTCCTCCAATTATAGCGCCTAATTCTCCATTACCTCCTTTACCTAAATTATTACCTAAAATGGCACCTAGTACAGCGCCCCCAGTAGCTCCTATAACAGCTCCTTTTTGTTTGTTATTAGCATTCTGCACTGCTTTACAGCTTGTGAAGCTAATAATAATCATTACTAATACTACTACTCCTAATTTTTTTATAATGGTTTTCATATGTTTTACTTTAAGTGTTTTTAAATTTTTGTGAAATTCATTGTAACAACAACAGATTGTCCTTTGTCATTAACTGTTTGTTCCCATTGCATGGTGTTTTCAGAAAGTTCGTTTAAATTTAATCTAAATCCTTTATTGGTATCAGATTTGTACCTTTCATTTGTTGGCTTTAAAAGAAAATCATACAATCCTGTATTAGGGTCTATTTCATCAATAGTAAATACAAAATAGCGATTTCCTGGATTACAACTATTGTTATCAATAGCGTATGTTCCTGTATTATTATTTGGTACAAATGACCAAACGCTTCCTTCAAAACATGATAGACTAACATCATTTAGCAGAGTCAATCCGATAACTCCTGTTCCGTTATATGCTATGGAACTAAGCTGCCATTGTCCTTTAATTACTTTTTTTGAAGCTCGTACAGTTTTCGATACTCCGCAAGACGTCATTATTATAATTATAAAAATTGATACTATTCTATTTTTCATAATGTAAAAAGTTGTTGGTTAAGTTAAAATATAAAACTGATTTATAGATATACGTTATGAATTGTAAAATTGATTATAATGTTTAAAATATTTTCATTTAAATTTCACAAATACTTAATAATCAATTTTTTATAAAAAATTAATTATGTAACTTAAGTTGAATTCGTTTTCTAGGAATATCAACCTCTAGTACTTTTACAATAATCTGCTGATGAAGTGTTACAAATTCAGAAACATCTTTTACAAATGTATCTGAGAGATTAGACACATGAATCAATCCGCTTTCTTTAATTCCAACATCTACAAAACAGCCAAAACCTGTAATATTATTAACAATCCCTGGTAGCAACTGCCCTTCTCTCAGGTCATTAATCGTTTTAATATTTTGATTAAACGTAAATACTTTAGCTTGTTCACGAATATCTAATCCTGGTTTTTCAAGTTCGCTAACAATATCTTTAAGTGTAGGTAAACCAATAGTATCTGTACAGTATTTTTTTAAGTCAATACTTTGTAATATCGAAGTATTTCCTATTAACTCTTTAACTTTTTTAGAAGCATCTTTAGCTATTTTTTCAACAACATCATAACTTTCTGGATGTACTGCAGAGTTATCTAAAGGGTTTTTAGCATCTTTAATTCTTAAAAATGCAGCTCCTTGCTCAAATGCTTTACCACCTAATCGAGGTACTTTTTTAATATCTTTTCTAGATAAAAATGCACCATTTTCACTTCTGTATATCACTATATTTTCTGCAAGTTTAGAACCAATTCCAGATACATAACTCAACAATGATTTACTAGCTGTATTAATATTAACCCCTACCGCATTCACACAACTTTCGACAACAGTATCTAAAGATTTATTTAACTTACTCTGATCTACATCATGTTGGTATTGACCAACACCAATAGATTTAGCATCAATTTTAACCAACTCAGCTAAAGGGTCAGACAAACGTCTTCCAATAGATACAGCGCCTCTTACGGTGACATCATAATTAGGAAATTCTTCTCGTGCTATTTTTGATGCTGAATAAATACTAGCTCCAGCTTCACTCACAACAAATACTTGCACATCATTTTTAAAATGAATTCTTCTAATCAATTGCTCTGTTTCTCGTGAAGCTGTTCCGTTACCAATAGCAATAGCTTCAATTTTA
>CAZECB010000276.1:0-1331 GCA_964510745.1 uncultured Flavobacteriaceae bacterium
GATTGTTACAAGATACTGGAGCAGTAGAAATTAATATAGTAGATAAAGAAGAAGCACACTAATAATTATGAAGAGCTTAAGTAAAATATCAATATTAGCGGTAGTTATGATAACTATAGCATCTTGTAAAAAAGATAGCAGACCAAACTACCAGTTTATGCCAAATATGTATGAATCTGTAGGTTATGAAGCTTATAGTAAATCATCGGCATTTACTAACGGAGTAGAAGCACAATTACCAGTAGATGGTACAATTTCTAGAGGTCATTCATTATATGACTATGAAAATACCATTGAAGATTACAATTTAGCTAAAGCTGAATTAAAAAGCCCAATAGCTGCTTCAGAAGTAGATGCTAAAATAGGGAAAGAATTATATGATATTTATTGTGGTATTTGTCATGGTAATTCAGGAAAAGGAGATGGTCAATTAGGATTAGGTAAACGTGAATTAATTTTACCTGGAAGTTATGCTGATAAAGATATAAGTATAGGCAGTATTTACCATGTTATTTACTATGGTAAAGGTGCAATGGGTTCATATGCAGCTCAACTTAGTGAAGAAGAGCGTTGGCAAGTTGCAGTTTATGTAGAGGGATTAAAAAGGGCATTAACAAAATAGATTAGATAAAGTTATATATCAACAATATGTATACGTTTTCAAATAGATTAAAAATATTTTCTATAGTGCTTATTGCTATAGGTTTATTAGGATATAGTTATAGCTATATTTCCGCTCAGGGAGAAACATTAGAGAGTGTTAAAGAAATGCTAGCGGAAGAAGCCTCTCACGGTGGAGGGCATGGTGAAACAGCAAATCATGGAGCAACATCAGATGAGGGACATGCAAAAGAAGAAATGCATGACACGAAAAAAGAAGAAACTCATAGTGAAGAGACTTCTCATGGTGAGGTTTCAGAAAATGAAGATACTGAAGAAGGAAATGAGTCACATTCTGAAGGTGGTGAACAAGAAGCTCATGAAGGAAATTCAGAAGATGCAGAAACAACAGAATCTCATACTGAAGAAGCATCACATGATGTTATAGAAATGAAAAAAGAAGAGCATGGTCAAGCAATGGCACATGGTGATAAAGCAGAAATGAGTCATGGAGATCCAGATGCGCATGCAGAACACGTAATGCATCAAATACATAACAGACCATATTCTGCATTGTATGTAGCAGCATTTTTCTTTTTTATGATTGCTTTAGGTGTGTTAGCCTTTTACGGAATTCAATTTGCAGCACAAGCAGGATGGTCACCGGTACTCTTTAGAGTGATGGAAGGGATTACATATTATGTACTACCAGGAGGTATACTAGTTTTAGC
>CAZECB010000276.1:1341-3572 GCA_964510745.1 uncultured Flavobacteriaceae bacterium
TGGAGATCACATTTTTATTTGGATGGACCCAGAAGTAGTAGCACATGATGAGTTAATACAAGGCAAACAAGGATGGTTAAACAAAACAGGATTTTTTATTCGAGGCGCTATCTTTTTAGGAGGGTGGAGTTTATACCGTTACTTTGCTCGTAAATTCTCAATAGCACAAGATAGTGCAGATGATAATAGAAACTTTAAAAAATCATTCCGTATTTCAGCAGCATTTTTAGTATTCTATATTTATACAGAATCTATGATGTCTTGGGACTGGATTATGAGTGTAGACCCACACTGGTTTAGTACTTTATTTGGATGGTATGTATTTGCAAGTATGTTTGTAAGTGGTATTACTGTAATTGCATTAATTACAATTTACTTAAAATCTAGAGATTATTTGCCATTTGTAAATGATAGTCACATGCATGATTTAGCAAAATTCATGTTTGCAATTAGTATTTTCTGGACCTACTTATGGTTCTCTCAATTTATGTTAATCTGGTATGCAGATATTCCTGAAGAAGTAACGTATTTTGCAACACGAATTGCAGATTACAAATTGCCATTCTTTGGAATGTTAGTGATGAACTTTGTATTCCCATTCTTAGTATTAATGAATAGTGATTACAAACGTATTCCTTGGTTTATAGTTATGGCAGGTATTGTAATATTAGCTGGACACTATATCGATATATTTAATATGATTATGCCAGCAACCGTTGGAGACCGTTGGGGAATTGGCTTAGCAGAAATTAGTGCTATTATATTATTCGCAGGATTATTTATGTTGATAGTATTCTATGCAATATCTAAACAATCATTATTAGCAAAAGGAAATCCATTTATCAAGGAAAGCGAACATTTCCATTATTAATTAAATTAAATAAAGACGAAAAATAAAAATGACTGCTTTATTAACAATATTAGTTCTAGTATTTATTACAATTGCAATTTGGCAAATGATAAAAATCTTTGATTTAGCACAAACAAAAAGAAATGCATCTCAAGTTGCTAATGATAAGGATAATAAAATCAATGGATATTTAATGATGGGCTTTTTAGCATTCATTTATATCATTACCATTATCTGTTTTGTCAAATGGGGAGATTTACCATTAATGTCTAACTCAGCTTCAGAGCATGGACCTGAACTTGATTTTTTAATGATTATCTCAATGGTACTTATATTTATTGTACAAACCATTACACAATTCTTATTACATTATTTCGCTTATAAGTATAAAGGCGAAAAAGGACGTAAAGCATTATTCTTTGCAGACAATGATAAATTAGAAATGATTTGGACAGGAATTCCAATTGTTGTTTTAGCAGGATTAATTATTTATGGATTATTTACTTGGTCAGATATCATGAATGTTGATGAAAGTGATGACCCAATTATTATTGAATTGTATGCACAACAGTTTAACTGGAAAGCACGTTACTCAGGTCAGGATAATACATTAGGACAGGCTAATGTAAGATTGATAAACCTTGATAATGCAAATATACTAGGTGTTGATGAGTCAGATCCTAATGCACAAGATGACATTATTACTACAGAATTGCATTTGCCAGTAGGAAAGAAAGTACTATTTAAAATGCGTTCTCAAGATGTATTACACTCAGCATACATGCCTCACTTTAGAGCACAAATGAATTGTGTTCCTGGTATGATTACTCAATTTGGGTTTACGCCAACAGTGACTACTGAAGATATGAGGCAAACGCCTCAAATGATTGATAAAGTACAGCGCATTAATAAAATTAGAGCAAAGAAAAGTGAAAAATTAATTCAAGAAGGAGAAGACGCTTTAGAGCGTTACGAGTTTGATTACCTTTTACTTTGTAATAAGATTTGTGGAAAATCACATTACAACATGCAGATGAAAATTATTGTTGAGTCTGAAGAAGATTATAATGCTTGGTTAAAAGAGCAAAAAGTGTTCAAAAACTCATTGGTAAAAAACTAATTAACAACAATTAAGATTAAAAAATAAAGATAGATTATGTCAGCACACGCAGATACTCACGCACACGACGACGATCACGGACATCATCATAAAGAAACCTTTGTAACTAAATATATATTTAGCCAGGATCATAAAATGATTGCAAAGCAATACCTTATTACAGGTACTATTATGGGGGTTATAGGTGTTTTAATGTCTATGATGTTTCGTATGCAAATTGCATGGCCAAAGGAATCATTTACAATCTTTGAAATATTTTTA
>CAZECB010000277.1:0-3555 GCA_964510745.1 uncultured Flavobacteriaceae bacterium
TTTTCCCTACTTTTGAAGCTTTAGAAAAGGCTCAATATCATATTGAACGAAACGGTAATGCTAAAATCATCCTTACGGATTTATCTTTTAAACTAACTCGTTTTTTGCATATTAAGGAACAATAATAACTTATAGCATTCTACTATAAATTACTCACTATCTTCTATTATTAAATAGATACAGGATACCATATGTTAACAAAAAAAAGAGCCTACCTTTTTTAGACAGCCTCTTTTTTAAAAATCTTGTTGCCGATCTAAAAAGGCAAATCGTCTTCTTGTTCACTACTAATATTAGTAGCTGGTTCAAAAGCATCCGCAGGAGGTACTGGTGGAGGCACACTTCCTTGTGGTGCAGCTGCAGGTTGTAGCATTTCAATACGCCATCCTTGTATAGTATTAAAATATTTTGTTTCGCCTTGTGGAGATACCCATTCACGACCACGTAAATTAATACTAATTTTCACATCCTGTCCAGGCTGATATGCATTTAATAAATCGCATTTATCTTGCACAAATTGAACACTAATATGCTGAGGGTATTGCTCTTCTGTTGTTACTACAATATCTCTTTTTCTAAATCCATTATTACCAACCGTTTCTGTTGGTCCGACAAATTTTACTTTTCCTTGTACTTCCATCTTACATTCTGTTACATTACAATAGATTACAAAAATACAATTTTAACCCTCTAATTTTAGTTATATAAACAGATAAGTATTAACAATTTTCACTTAATAATGAATAATCTAATTTCAAAAAACACAATCTTAATTATCTAGCCTTGTCAAAATAATCATTCTAAAAGAGTAGTATCTTTGCCATTATGAATGAAAAGCTGCCTACAGTTTTAAAACTTAAAAGTAAAAAGCAAATTGAAAATCTTTTTAAAAAAGGATCGTCAATCAAAGCTTACCCTTTGCTTTTAGTATGGCAGGAGGAAACTCTAGATGTCCCGTTTAAAGCTGGTTTTTCTGTAAGCAAACGTCTTTTTAAAAAAGCTGTGCATCGTAATTATATAAAACGTTTAATACGAGAGAATTTCAGAAAAAAGAAGTATATTTTTACGGTAACTGAGAAACAATTTTTATTTATGTTTATTTACATCGGTAAAAAACAACCATTGTATGCAGATATCGAAGAAGCATTCGCAAAGATAGAACGCAAATGGCACAAAAAAATAGAACAATATGATGAAGCGTAGCATACTACTTTTTGTAAGTCTTATAACATTAACTATAGGGGGAGTAAGTTTTAAAAGTACTAGTGATGGATTTGAAATCGCAAAACAAATTGAAATATTTGTGGCTTTTTTCAAGCAATTAAATCTTAATTACGTAGATGAAACCAACCCTGCAGAATTAATGAATACTGCCATGACTGCTATTACTAAAGATTTAGATCCTTATACTAAATTCTGGACAGAACAGGATGTCGAGGCTAGTAAAATTAGAAGCAGCGGAAAATATGTAGGTATTGGAGCTTCATTATATACCGATGATCCAGAAGGAGAGGAAACGTATGCTCGATTAATAATTTCAGAAGCTTATAAAGATTTCCCTGCTGATAAAAGTGGTTTAAAACCTGGTGATGAAATTATAAAAGTAGGCGAAACAGAAGTTAAAAATTACGAAGGCAGACCAGGAGATTTATTAAAAGGAGAAGCAGGAACTAAAGTAAAACTCACTTTTTTAAGACAAGGAAAAAAACAAACTACCTCTGTAAACAGAAGCCTTATTGAAGTAGATGCTGTTCCTTTTTACAAACTACTTAGTGATAATACTGGATATATTATATTACGTAGATTTAGTCAAAAAGCTTCTTCTAATATTATTAATGCTTTACGAGAACTAGAAGCTGAAGGGGCTGATAAATTAATTTTAGATTTACGCGGAAACCCTGGAGGCTTGCTAACTGAAGCTGTAAATGTTTGTAACATCTTTGTAGAAAAAGATTTAAAAATTGTAAATACTGAATCAGTAGTTAACGATCATAAAAAAGAATATAAAACGAAACATCAAGTATTGTATAAAGACATCCCTCTAGCTGTACTCGTTAATGGTCGTAGTGCTTCCGCTAGCGAAATTGTTTCGGGAAGTATGCAAGATTTAGATAGAGGCGTAGTTATAGGTGCTCGTAGTTTTGGAAAAGGATTAGTACAAAGTAAGCGCCCGTTAAAACACAATACCCAATTAAAAATCACTACCTCTAGATATTTCATTCCTTCTGGGAGATGTATACAAGCCTTAGATTACTGGCATAGGGATAATCATGACAAACCAACCCGAATTAAAAAAAGCGATTTTAAAGCATTTAAAACACGTAACGGAAGAACGGTATATGATGGGGGTGGGGTATTCCCCGATATAGAAATCGAGACCACTAAACTAAGTAATATAGCATCTGCACTATTAAAAGAACGTGTTATTTTTGATTATGCTACCCAGTTTTATTATTCTAATAATTTTAAAAAATTAGCAGATTTTAAATTTACAGATACCGATTATAGCGACTTTTTGAATTACATGAAGAAAAGTAAGTTTGAATTTAAAACAAAAACCGACAACCTTCTAGAAGATCTATGGATAACTGCCGAAAAGGAAACTTTAGATAAACAAATCTCATCTCAATACAAATCCTTGAAGGATCGCCTGAGTCAAGCTAAAAAAGAAGCTTTAAAAGCTCAAGAAAACGAAATTAAAGAAATTATTAAAAAAGAAATTATTAAACGCTATTTCTACCGAGAAGGTGTACATGCATACGAAATTGCAAATAGTGAAGAAGTTAGAGAAGCTCAAAAGGTTTTAGCAGATAAAACAAGATATAATAAGATTCTTGGAAAAAATTAATGTATTGCACTTCGTTTTTATCAAGAATTTATATCCGTTGAGTCGTATTTTATGATTTTAAAGAATTTTTCACATCCCTATTTCATATAACTTAAGACAACTAAATTGATTTAAACTATTGTCCTAATTTAGGTTACTAAACTTTTTTTAATACTTCGAGATGCAATTATTGAAGCTACAAATCCCAAACCGAAAAGCGTCATGAAAACAATTACTACTGTTGTAAAACTTAATTGTACTGGATAAGCTATTTCATACGTAATCATTACTAATCCGTATTTTTTTTGTAAAAACAAAATCACGAACCCTAATCCCACGCCTATAACCCCACCTATTACTGTCATTAATACTCCTTGTAAAAAAAATATTCTCCGGATTCTGTATACCGTTGCCCCCATTTTATATAAGGTTTGCAAGTTCTTCTTCTTATCTATAATCATCATAATCATAGATCCTATTAAATTAAATAATGCGACTATTAAGACCAATGTCGACACCGAATACGCCATTAGATTTTCACTCTTAAGCATTTTATAGGTAGCTTCATTTAATTGCTCCCTACTTTTTATATAAATCGTATTATTAAAAACATTCAACAATTGCCTCCGCACCTTATTTTCATTAGCCTTTGGCGTTAATTTTAATTCAATATTAGAAACTTTGTTTTTTTCAATATTCAATAAATCACGTGCTAAATCAATATGAGT
>CAZECB010000278.1:0-3541 GCA_964510745.1 uncultured Flavobacteriaceae bacterium
TGCAGCAGTTTTTCCGCTAGGAAAATTTAAAGTATCATTTGTTCTTCCAGATAATATTTTAAGTATGGGTTTGTGTAACGTACTGTTTTTTGAAAGAACCCCTATATCTCCTATATCATATCTAATAAAAGGATGTGCTTTGTTGTATAACGAGGTAATAATAATGCGTCCTTTTTCACCATAAGGTAATGGGTTGTTATTATCATCGAGAATTTCAACAAATAAATCATCACTATTAATACACCATTCATCTTTAGCGTTTTGAAACGCAATTAACCCTACCTCTGCAGCACCATATTCATTAACTATCGGGATGCCAAATTGCTCTTCTAAAAGTTGCCTATCATTTTCAAATAAGTTTTCAGAAGTAGCAATACACACTTTTAAGGTTGGGCAGATGGTTTTTAAAACAATGTTTTCACGTTTTAAGTATTTTCCAAATAAAGTTAAAGCATTGGAATAGCCATATAAATATTCAAAAGAAGATTGTTTAAAAAGAGTAATATTTTTTACTAATTGGGTATCACTCATATCTGATACTGAAAATCGATATCGGTTACTTAATTTATCTTTCAGGCGTTCTTTATAATACCCCATTTTATTTAATGGAATCCCATAAAATCGTGCTTGCTTAGACGTATTTAAGTCTAAATTATACCAACTATATCTATCCATAAAAACAGACCAAGACAACGCATGAGAAAATTTATCTTTAGCAAATATTAAAGGATCACCAGAAGAGCCGGAAGTATTATTGACTAGGCAATTTTTAGCAGTAAACCCATCAGATAAACGTTGATTTAAAGGTTGCTGTAAATCACGTTTTGTGATAATAGGAATTGAATTCCAATCAGAGATATTTACATTTTTAGTTAAAGTTTTATAAAACGAATTATGTTTTGAATGATAGTTTAAAATGGCTTGTCTTTGCTGTATTATATACTGCTCAAATTCAAGCGTGTTTTTCTTTTGAATAGATTTCAAAACTTGCTTTGCTTTCTTCATCGGAAAGCCTTTTAATTTTAAGGAAATACTAAATAATTTCAAAAGATAAACTTGCTAATATGTTTTTGTAAAATAATTATTTTTTAAGCGTAAAAGCAATTATTTTTGTGCTAAACAATACTAATCTATGAACATTTTAATTCTTGGCTCTGGCGGAAGAGAGCATACATTTGCTTGGAAAATTGCACAAAGCCCTTTATGTGATAACTTATTTGTAGCCCCAGGAAATTCAGGAACTGCAGGGATTGCTAAAAATATAGAGATTAGTGTTACAGATTTCTCAGCAATAAAAACATTGGTTTTAACTGAACATATAGATATGGTTGTTGTGGGTCCAGAAGATCCTTTAGTACAAGGCATTCATGATTTCTTTTTAAATGATATAATGTTAAAACATGTTTCTGTTATTGGACCTCAAAAAGCAGCAGCAGAATTGGAAGGCAGTAAAGAATTTGCAAAAGAATTTTTATACAGACATAATATTCCTACTGCAGCATATCAAAGTTTTAATAAAGATAATGTAGAAGAAGGCTATGCTTTTTTAGAAACCTTAAATGCACCTTATGTATTAAAAGCAGATGGTCTAGCAGCAGGAAAAGGTGTTTTAATTTTAAATGATTTAGAAGAAGCTAAAACAGAATTAAAATTAATGCTAGTTGATTCTAAATTTGGAGCAGCTAGTAGTAAAGTGGTGATTGAAGAATTTTTAGATGGTATAGAATTAAGTTGTTTTGTACTTACAGATGGTAAAAATTATAAAATATTACCTACAGCTAAAGATTATAAGCGTATAGGTGAAGGAGATACAGGACTAAATACAGGTGGTATGGGAGCCATTTCGCCAGTGCCTTTTGCCGATGAGGTTTTTATGAGTAAAATAGAAGAGCGTATTGTAAAACCAACAATTACTGGACTTCAAAATGATAATTTACCCTATAAAGGTTTTGTTTTTATTGGGTTGATTAAAGTTGGAGATGATCCAAAAGTAATTGAGTATAATGTACGTATGGGAGACCCTGAAACTGAGGTCGTATTACCACGGTTAAAAAATGATTTAGTTGAGTTGTTTCAAGCAGTTGCTAATGAAACCTTAAATGAAATAGATATAGACATAGATCAACGTGCTGCTACAACGGTAATGCTAGTGTCTGGTGGTTATCCTGAAGCTTATGAAAAAGGAAAAGAAATTTCAGGAATAGGTGCAGTTTCAGAATCTATATTATTTCACGCAGGAGCAAAACTAAAAGATGAAAATATATTAACGTCTGGAGGGCGCGTTATGGCAATAACATCTTATGGCAATACATATCAAGAGGCCATAAAAAAATCCTACCAATCCATAGAAAAACTAAAGTTTGATAAGATGTATTATCGTAAAGATATTGGTTTTGATTTATAGGTAAGAATGAGAAGATATACTTTTATCTTCTTCATTATTATCATTGTATTTTTTTAGTTGAAGCATCCAATATGTAAATGCTACAATGCCAATAATTATAAAAATAAACGAAATTAGGTTAGCACCCCACCAGTTCTCTAACTCTAAAGCTTTTAAAGCATCAAAAGGAGCAAATAAAACGTTTACAAATAAATCTTGGATAGCATAAAAGAAATCTTTCATCGGTAATAATCTTATATTTATGCCACAAATATACGAACTCTTTAAATGATAACAAGTTTTTTTAGCACTTCTAAACCTATCCATTTCTTAGTATTATTAAGCTATCTGTTTGTAATATTTATTGTTGCAAGACTAGATGCTTTAGGAGAAACTTTTGGTTTTGTGACACTTATAAAAGAGCTAGTTGTTTATTTGATAGTGTTGAGTTCAGTTCTTATGCTAGATTTTTTTGTTAGAAAGAATCACTTAACCCGAAAAAACAGTTATAAAATTTTAATCTTTACGTTGCTTTTAGGAATTTTCCCAATAGTATTTAAAGTAGATAATGTATTAGTAGCTAATTTTCTCGTTCTACTAGCATTTAGAAGAACTATAAGTATAAGAAGTAGAATAAATATAAAGAAAAAACTCTTTGACGCTTCATTTTGGATAGGTGCAGCTTCATTATTTTATTTTTGGAGTATCTTATTTTTTGGTATAATTATAGCTGCATTATTATTATACGCTATCGCTCAAGTAAAAAATTGGATTGTCCCTTTTGCTGGCTTGTTATGTGTAACAGTTTTAGCAATCACTTATTCATTACTTTTCAATAACGACCTTTCAGAGCTGTTAAACTATTTACAATCTATAAGTTTTGATATTACAGTTTATAACTCTATAGATCTAATTATAGCGATGACTATTGTAACCTCTTTAAGCTTATGGGCTTTATTTTTTTATGTTAGAAATTTAAAAGAAAAAACAAGAGCAAACAGACCTGCATTTTTACTTGTAGTTATTGCAATGTTGATAAGTGTTGTTATTATTGCAATTGCACCAAACAAAAATGGAAGTGAGTTTATTTTTGGATTTGCATTCTTAGCAATTATTATCACTAATTATCTAGAAACAATTAAAGAACGATGGTTTGCA
>CAZECB010000279.1:0-1319 GCA_964510745.1 uncultured Flavobacteriaceae bacterium
ACTACTATTACTCTTTATCTCTTGGTTTTTAAAATATCCTGATATTATTACTAGTAGTGCTATTATTAGTACTAAGATACCTCCTCAAAAAGAGTATGCCAAATCATCTGGAAAAATAGTGTCTATTTTGGTTGCTGATAATCAAATAGTAGATTCCAATACACCCCTTGCCATTCTTGAAAACACAGCCAATTATAAAAATGTCTTGTTATTAAAATCTATTGTTGATACGATCCCTGTAAATAACCAATCCTTTGCTTTTCCTTTTGATCAGCTTCCTGTTCTATTTCTAGGAGATATTGAAGCTGACTTTGCACTCTTTGAAAACAATTATTTACAATATCAACTCAACAAACAATATCAACCCTTTTCTAATGAAACTAATGCCAATCGCATTACTAAAACTCAATTACTGTCACGTCTTAGAAATTTAGAATCTCAAAAACAAAACAATCAATTTGAACTCAACAATCAAAAAGGCATATTTGAGCGTAATCAAGCACTATTTAAAAAAGGAATCATTGCCAAACAAGATTTTGAACAAGCTGAAATTGCTTACTCTCAAGCTAAACGCAATTTTGCTAATATGGATGTCTCTATCTCTAATACTAAAGAAGCTATTGCAAATGCCAACAGAACTTCTAAATCAACTACCATTAACAAAACTAGAGAAGAAATCAGTTTACTTAAAAATGTCATTCAATCTTTCAATCAATTAAAACGGGCAATCAAAACTTGGGAACTCCGTTATGTCCTTCAATCAAATATTAACGGTAAAGTTTCTTTTTTAAATACATGGGTAGAAAACCAAACTGTTACTCAAGGTGATTTGATGTTTACTATCATTCCTAAAGAAAATTCAGCCTTTATTGCCTATTTAAAAACGCCTGCACAAAATTCAGGGAAACTAAAAGTGGGGCAACGCGTCAATATTAAATTACAAAACTATCCAGATACAGAATTTGGAACCTTGCAAGGGCATATAGAAACTATTGCCTTATTTCCTGATGAAGAAGGGTTATACCTTGTAAATGCCTCACTTCCAGAAAAACTAATCACTTCTTATAAAAAAGAAATCCCGTTTAAGCATGAAATGCTAGGAAGTGCTGAAATTATTACAGAAGATCTGCGTCTTATTGAGCGGTTCTTTTCTCAGCTTAAAAGTGTGTTTAAAAACTAAAATATTCTCTATCAAAATAATAGGCACAAGCTGTGAGTGTCTTTAAATGATCACAGTTTTAAATAATTATTAAATTTTAGTATTATGAAAAATTTATCAAAATTAGGAAAGGCTTTAAATAAAGCTGAACAAAAAGAAA
>CAZECB010000279.1:1329-3537 GCA_964510745.1 uncultured Flavobacteriaceae bacterium
AGAAATCAATGGAGGTTTTGGAGGTTGTCCCGTATTCCAAAGTTGTCAAACAAATCGTGATTGCCCTTGTGGTCCTTGCGGAGTAAATATTAATGGTTTCTATATACCAGATCTTTGTGCTTTTTAAACTATAAAGTAGACTATTTGAAACTATATAATTATAAGTTTGAAATAAACAAAAAGCCTCTCTTTGATTAATTTCAAAAGAAAGGCTTTTAAAAAACTAACACAAACTATAATTAATTCAATATTTTAAATTCACAACGTCTATTAATATCATAATCTTCATCAGAACAAATTCCTTCTTTAACACATTTATTTAATGGTTGTAATTCACCATAACCAATGCTTTTTAATCGGCTTCTTTCTATACCTTGACTTACTAAGTATTCAAGCGTTGAAGCGGCGCGGTTTTTAGATAAGTTTAAATTATACTCATCTGGACCACGTGCATCTGTATGTGCAGATATTTCTACTTCCATAGATGGGTATTTCTTCATTAGATCTACAAGTACAGCTAACGTATTTGCTGCATTTTCACGAATATCAGATTTATCAAAATCAAAATAAATCTCATCTAATTCAATTTGAACATCTCCTTTTTCATTTGCTTTAATACGCTCTTCTATATCAGCATAAGACTCTAAATACAAAAAGATATCATGTTGTACTTTACCTTCACTATCTGTTGAAAACTCTACCTCTGTTGGTGCAAATAATTTACGTGAACCTCTTATTTTATATTTTTTATTAGGTTCTATTTTAAATAAATATTTAGCATCATCTTTTACTGTGGTTTCTTGAATTACGTCACCTTTTTCATCAAATAAAGTTACTACAGATGCTATAAGTAACGCTTTACTATTTTTATCTTGAACTATCCCACTAACTTGATATTTAGTTAAAATGTTTTCTTCACGTTTTATTGTATATAATTGATCATTCCCTGATTTATTGGAAGACACATAACCGATATCATTTTTTTCTTTCACTACATAAGCAAAATCATCTAAATTACTATTGATTGTCCCTCCTAAATTAACGGGAGTATCAAAACTACCATTAACATTATTAGTTCTAAATACATCTAATCCTCCGAAACCTTGATGTCCGTCTGATGCAAAGTATAACACGTCAAAGTCACTAATAAAAGGAAACTGATCTCTGTGCTTAGTATTTACTGTGTCTCCTAAATTTTCTGGTGTGCCGTAAGTTCCGTCTTCATTAACAGCAACTTTATAAATATCAAAACCACCAAAACTACCAGGCATATCACTAGCAAAATATAATGTTTTACCATCTTTACTTAAACTAGGATGTTCTGTACTATACTTATTAGAATTAAATGGTAATGCAGTTACATTTGACCAAACTCCATTTACAAGTTCTGCTTTGTAAATTTTAATTTGAGCGACTTTATCTTTATCAGCTTTTGAGCGCCTTGTATTGGTTCTGTTGAAATACATTGTATTTCCATCTTCACTAAACGTTGCATTACTTTCATGTGATTCTGTATTAATTGCATCTGAGAATGGTACAATATTTTCCAGCTTTCCAGATTTACTTAATGTAGCGCTATACAAATCTAAATATGGTAAATCATTCCATGCAAATGCAGGATTTTTATCATTTCTAGAAGAAGCGAATACTACTTTATTTTCACCATAATATGATAATCCAAAATCATTTTTAGAGTTTTTATTCTCTATTTCTTTTAAAGCAAATATATGAGGTGTTGTTTTTTCTAATTTTTCTATAAGCGCGGGCGTATTTAATTTCTGTTGAAAATAAATACCTAGATATTTATCTGCTTCTTTATAGTTTTTAACTCCTTTCAATGCCTGACCATATTTAAAATAGGTTTCTAACTCTAAAGAATCTCCATAAGTTATGAATAGTTCTCTATACGTTTTAATTGCTTTTTGCATGGCTTGATTATAATAATAACTATCCCCTAAGTTTTGAAGCACTTCTTGTGTACGTTCTTTAGTTTCATAAATCTCTGCTGCTTGAGCATAAGCTTTCATTTCAAAAAGGTGATTTACTCTTTTTAAAGCCCTTTTTTGCGCTAATGTAATTCCACTAACCAATAAAAGGCATGCAAGTATGTAGGTTTGTTTTTTCATAATTGTAGTCATTTAAAATTTAGAAGAATCTTGGTGAACGATCGTATCCTTTTTTCAACCCGAAAATATCCAAATCGAATAA
>CAZECB010000280.1:0-3531 GCA_964510745.1 uncultured Flavobacteriaceae bacterium
CCTTTGATTTTCATTTTTTTTAATTTTTGGTTAGTATTTATGTTAAAATTTTCTCAAAAATAGTGTTTTAAAACTAAAAATTAAAAAAAAATAAAAAAAAAATAAAATATGTATAACATTTTATGTTTTTTATTAAATATTTGTACATTCACAAAACGTCCTATATTTTGTATATTTATATGAATTCTAAAAAGATATGATGGATATTTTTTCTTTTGGTGTTCATTTCACTGATGAACAAAGTTGCCGTTTGCATTATAAAGCACAAAGAGACAATGGAGGAGTCATTTGTAATCGCTGTGGTGGCACAGATCATTACTTGGTTACAGAACAAATGGAGCTATCAGTGTAAATCTTATAATTCTAGAACCTCTTTGCGTAGCGATACTATTATGGAGAGTTCAAAGTTGTCTTTTATGACATGATACAAGACTATTTTTTTCAGAGAAGTTGAGTATCCTGAGAATAAATATCTCTTTTTGTATCATATCCTTCGTCCATATATTTTATAAAGTTTTTTATAATTGCTTTTACGTTGAGAAATTGTGTCTATTGAGCATTCATATTTTATGAGTTTAAAGAAGTTTTCAAGTTATTGTAAATAATTTCCTATTCTACTCATACATACTTAATCATTATAGGTTTTTAGATAGAAATATCTAATAATATTAAAAAGTGTTTAACAACAACTCTATTGAAGTTCTAAAAATATAAATTAACACACTCATAAGCTGAGCACATAAGTGTTATAAAAAAAACTGTTCAAATTAATTTGAACAGTTTTTTTATCTCTTAAATTATAATATATACTACAATTTTAGTAAATTCTACGAAGTGCTCTTCTATCATTTGCATTAAATTCTCCATTTACTGTAGAGCTAAAACAAGCATTCATAAGAGATGTAGCGTCATTCCCTGTTGGCGTTCTTGAAATATGTATAGCTCCTACACCACCATCACCTTCATCTACAGGCGCACCACCGCAACTAACACGGTTAAAAAAATCTGTATGTCTAAATCCAATAGAATGACCTATTTCATGAGTAATGACGTGTTCATTAACATCTACACTAAATCCGTTAAGATTAAAAATTGCTGCAAACTTATTTGGACGTCCTGAAGCATCTGGAAAACCTGCAACTCCACCACTTCCACTTTCATTAATAGAATCATCAAACACTACCATATCTGCAGCATCTATTTCCGCTTGTGACGAACCAAAAGTTAATCTAAAATTTAAAGAAACACCACGTAATCTATTGTAATTAGCTACAGCCATACGAAGTCCACGTCTTCCTAATCCTGATAATCCTTGACCATCTCCAGTAAAACCTAAAATATCAATTGTTCGACTTGCCCCAGTTACTAAATCATTAGTACGGTATTGGCTAATTATTCCTTCTTCTCCTATTGGAGTAGGAGCTGGTCCATCTTTCATTATTTGAAGTTGTTCTCCTGTAAACGCAAGATCTCCTCCTATAATAAAACGTTCTTCAGAAGTACCATCTGGGAAATTCATTATTTTAGTTTTGATAGTACCTGCATCAATATTTAACCCTTTTACAAGATCAATAATTTCAGGATCAGTTACGGTAAGATCCCCATAATCCATCTCAAAAAATTCAGTAGAAATATCTTCTTGAGGAATTTCATCAATGCTATCTCTTTCACAGGCTGTAAAAGTTAAGGTAATTAAACTCGCTAATAATAATACTTTAAAATTCATTTTTTTAATCATTTTGGTTAGTGTATTTATGTTAAAATTTTCACAAAAAATATTATTATTATGAGATATATGCAATAAAAATAAATTAAAATTTAAATATAATCAATGTTTTACAATTATAAGTTAATATTTCTCATATGTAGGTTCTCCTTAAAACTATATTGTTTAAAAGTTTATGAATAAAAAACCTTTGAAACATGCAAGCAAAGTAAGTTTTTCAAGTTAAAACAAGGAATAAAAAATCATACTAAAAATATGAGATTTTTTTTATAATAAATCAGAATAATTCGAGAGATTAAAAACACCAATCTTTCAGTGGCAAATCAATCCGCCAAGGAGTTCCACAAAGTTGCTACATTCAAATAACTCATAGCTTTGACGTAAGCTTCCTAACCATAAGAGAACGATTCACAACTATAGCCAAATGCAATTTGATCATGTCAATAGTATTTGTTTTTTTATACTACTTTGCAGGCAGTAACTAAAACAAAATATTGAACATAACTGCGTTTAGCAGAGTATTACAAATACCTACATTTTATTTACTACTTGAATTTAAGTTTCAAAAAATAAAATAAATAAAATCTAATTTTGCTTCAGCGTAACCTAACATTAACACGATTAATACGATTGTTATAATTACCTGTTTCTTTAGATTTAGTTTCAAAAAATTATCTTCTATAAATAATTTACCTAAACGGTAACTCAATAATGCAAATAGTAATATGATGATGATTAACGTTTCTAAGCGTGATATTTTTGTACTGTAAGGGCCTATTAACAGAGATTGAAAAAATTCCATAGCTTGTTGGAAGGTTTCCGCCCTAAAAAACACCCAAAGTAAACACACCATATTAAACACAAAAAAACGTTTCATCCACAAACGAATACCTTTGAGTTCTTTTTTATTGACGCCTAGTTTTCGCTCTAGAGCTAATAATACCCCGTGGCCAAATCCCCAGATAATAAAATTCCAACCTGCACCATGCCATATACCAGCAATAGTCATGGTTAATATTAAATTTCTATAGATCATTTTTTTGGTTCTACTTCCGCCTAGAGGAATATAAAGATAATCTCTAAACCAAATAGATAACGTAATATGCCAACGCCTCCAAAAATCTTGAAAAGATGTTGCTCTATAAGGAAAATTGAAGTTATTAGGCAAAATAATACCATACATCAGTCCTATACCAACTGCAATGGTAGAATACCCCCAAAAGTCACCAAGAATTTGAAATGCAAAACCATACATACTTATCAAAGAATGAAGCGTGCTAATCTCACCTGGGTTACTAAAAGCATAATCTACATACTGTGCTAACACATCTGCAGTGCATATTTTTATAAAAAGCCCACCTATCAACAAGAAAAATCCTTTTTGAAAGTTTTCTATATTAAAACTTTGCTTTTGATGTAATTGTGGTAACAGTTCTTTTGCTCTTACAATAGGTCCTGCTATAAGTTGCGCATATAAACATTTGAATACAGCGAAATGTAATATAGATTTTTCGAATGCTACCTCACCTCGTTTTAAATCAATAAGATATCCTAAAAACTGAAAGGTATAAAATGAGATGCCTAATGGAAGCCAATAATTAATTTCAGGCATAGTGACATTATCCATAAAATAGCTTAGAAATGTACCTATATTCTCAGAAATGAATGACGCGTATTTAAACCATCCTAAATTACAGAGGTTAATAATTATTGCAGCTACAAAAATCCATTTTTTCTTATAATGAGATACTGCCCAGCTTAAGCCGTAATTAATAGAAATGGTTACAATTAACAATAATAGTCCT
>CAZECB010000281.1:0-3515 GCA_964510745.1 uncultured Flavobacteriaceae bacterium
TCAAGTATTTAGGAATAAGAACTCTAACTTAAATAAATAGTTAAATGATAAAGCATTTCCTAATAAAGAAAATCGTTTTAGTCTGTATGTATAGGTTTAATTCCCAGAATATCAATCTAATTGAACAACTTCAATAGCAGTATTTCCTTTATTGACAATAGCCTTAAACTTTTTAACATCACTTAAACCTTGAGTCCCACGATAATGATACGGGTATATTGTTTTTGGCTTAAACTCTAGAACAGCATTTGCAGCACTTTCTTCCATCATTGTATAAGGTAAGTTCATGCAAATAAACGCTTTATCAATATTTTTTAGAGTTCTCATTTCAAGAATATCTTCAGTATCTCCAGAAATATAAATCCGTTCATTTCCTAAAGTGACTACATACCCATTTCCACGACCTTTAGTATGAAATTTTAAAGCTTCTTTACATAAATTATACATTGGGATGGCTTCAACAGAAATTTCTTTAAGATCAAATATATCTCCATTATTGAGAGTAACTATAGTTTTTTTAGCTATAGTTTCAGGAAGCTTATCAATAACCGCTTTAGGAGCAATTAAAGCTACGTTTTCTAAATTTAAAGCCTTAAGAGTTTGTGCATTTAAATGATCACCATGTACATCTGTTATTAATACTAAAATTTGGTGTTTTCTGTCCTTCAAAACAGTTTCACCACCTACTGGGTCAATATAAATCACACTATTTTCATGTTCTAAAACTAGAGTTCTATGTGATATTGTTCTACAATAACATCTTGAGTGTTAGATTGAAAATTGAGTAAATAAAGTCAAACACTATTAATTTAAAGGAGAATTTAGATGCTTTTATAATATTCTATCAATTATCAGTTATGATTATGTAACAAATTTAATTAATTTAATACATATAAATTAAAGTAATATAAATTTTAAAAATCATATTTTTTTGACGAAATTGCTTAACTAAAAACTATTCTTTAACATAACAAATATTATATAACTATGTCTGATGATTTCGATTTATTAGAAACCAATTCCAACGAAAAACAAGCAAAAGTAGATGTCAATTGGGGGAAAGCTATTGACCAAATGAAATCTAAATTGTCTCAAGAAGATGATCCTCAAGTGCGTCAAAAAATTTTAAATGCTACTTTAGATGACGTAGTTGATATGGCCGAAAAAGATAGAACTACGCTATTAGATGCTATTAAAGACTTAACAGATTATCAAGATGAAGTCGGTATTATTTTTGAACGTTTTTCTGCACTTAATGCAGATGAGCAAAAGGTGATTGACGATGCTCAAAAAGCATTAGAGCGTGCTCGCATAGAGCTTGAAGATGCTGAAAGTAAAGCAGACAATTGGTGGAATAATCTATGGGGAAGAAAAAGTAAAATCAAAAGAGAACAAACAGAACTTAAAGAAGCCGAAAAAACAAGAGCAGCAGCAGATAATAAAGCAAAAGCATTATTTCAACAACGTATAGAAAGTGCAGATGTGCAAACCTTATTAAGTGAACTATCATATAAAAGTCAAGCGGCAGTAAAACGTTTAAAAGACCGTGAGATTGAGATTAAAGAAGTTGAAGACAAATTACAAGTAGCCATTGTTGAAGCTACTAAAAATCACACTAAAGCATTAGAGAAGAAAAAAGAAGTAGAAGCAAAACTAGAAGAACGTTACGCATTATTAAAACAAGCACGTCAAGAGCTTGAAGATGTCGCTGATAAACAATCTGCGGAGTATGCAGAAGCTGTTGGTAAAGTCACTACACTAGAACAAAAAGTTGAAGAACTTGAAGGTCTTAAAAATGCGTACACAACACTTGCAGCAAGTAAAGATAGTTTTGTGCACAAGCATAATTTAACTATTAAAGTATTAACCTCTTTACGTAGTAATTTACAAACACATCGTGCTAAACTAAAATCAGACACAGAAGAGCGTTTAAAATATTATGACGGCTATATCGTAGCATTAAAAGCACGTACAGATCAAGAATTTGCTGCTATTTTAGAGCATTTAGGTGTAAAAACAGATGAACATATAGGTGAAACTTTAGCAGCTATGCATACCGCTAGTGCAAAAGCGCGTCAAGATATGATGGACAATATTCCTGTTCATGAAAAAGTGATGCAAGGTGTATATAGTAGTTATGCAGAAGCATTACAAGAAATTCGTGCAAAAGATGTAGATATCCAAAAGAATTTTGCTGAACGTTACGGTATCGATATGAAAGAGATTTTTGAAGATTATTATGCGGCAGATGCTAATCAACCTTCAGGAGATGATGCAGATGGAGAAAATGAAGCTCCAGCACCAGAAGCTAAAGATGATGATGATATGTTAAGTTAAAATAATTAAGGACGTTCCCAGACATATCGTCTGGACCAGGCTTTCCGTTATATCTTTTGCAAAAAAAGCAAAAGGATGCCACTACAATCCTTAACGCAAAAAACAGACATGATAGATTTTAACTCTATCAATGTATAAATATCAATTCAAAAAATGTCATTAAACCATATTGTAACACCATTAGATTCTGCTGTTCTAGATTCCAAAGAGCAGTATGTGTTCTACCATAGAATGGTAGATTTTGCGTTAAAAGAATTGATTGTAAGTGTGCAACAACATGAGCTGTGTAATACACTAGAAATAGGACTATTCAAACAATACTGTGATTTACTATTATATTCAGTTGAAGCCATGCGTATTAAATATATGTATGATGAAGAAGATCATATGAAAGTGGATTTGACAGACTCAGGATTTCCTAACTATTTAGAGTTTCGTTATTTATTTAATGATTTAGCGTTAAGAGATAGTTATCTAGAAAAACTAACTGATATCTCTGTATTAAAAGAGGAATTTCTAGATCAATTAATGCGTAAAAAAAAGCCAGTTACACAGCATAAATTATTTCAAGCTGCATCAATTGTATACTATACATCAGTTGAGCAGAAATATATATTTAACAGATTTGTTCAAGGTAAAATTATTAAAACCCCAGATACTGTAAAAACGGAATATATGACTAGCTGGAGTTTTTATGATGTATCTTATAATCGGCCGTTTATCTGTTTTATGTATTTTGATTACGACGGAAAGAATATTGAAAAATATAAACGTGAAATCTATGATGTTTTAAAAAACTCTGCAGACCGTAAAATGGCATTAGACACTATGGCATACGGAATAGATCGTAAGTTAAAAGATCTATACCCAAAGCATATTAAACGTATTGACTTAGGACCTTTTCACAATGTTTTTGCTAAAGACGAAAATGAAATCACACACGCTGTTTTGGATAGTATTGCTAAAAAGGAAGTAAAATTAGAATCCTATGCACTATCATTTAAAATAGACGAAATAAAATCAACAAACACCTTTAAAGAAGGTGGCTTTTTCTCTGAGCAAACCTTACAAAATTGGAGTAATGTAGAACACCAAGATTATGTGTTTGCACCACATCGTATTATACAGATGTTGTATAATAAAGCTCCAGAGGTTATGAATCAGTTAGAGAAACCACC
>CAZECB010000282.1:0-3508 GCA_964510745.1 uncultured Flavobacteriaceae bacterium
AGCTTTATTTGGAGCTGCATATGTAAACGTTCAACCCCACTCGGGTAGCCAGGCAAATACTGCAGTTTTTGCAGCATGCTTACAACCTGGAGATAAAATTTTAGGATTTGATTTATCTCATGGAGGACATTTAACTCATGGATCTCCAGTTAACTTTTCAGGAAAATTATATACTCCTTCATTTTATGGAGTTGAGGAAACAACAGGGAGGTTGGATTATGATAAAGTTCAAGAAGCGGCAAATAGAGAACAACCAAAATTGATTATAGCTGGAGCATCTGCGTATTCTAGAGATATAGATTTTAAAAGATTTAGGACTATTGCTGATAGTGTTGGAGCATTGTTGCTAGCCGATGTTTCACATCCAGCAGGATTAATCGCTAAAGGTATTTTAAATGACCCATTACCACATTGTCATATTGTAACTACTACCACCCATAAGACATTGCGTGGACCGAGAGGTGGGATGATTATGATGGGGCAAGATTTTAATAATCCATTTGGTTTAAAACTAAAAAATGGAAACCTTAAAAAAATGTCTTCTCTATTAAATTCAGCAGTTTTCCCTGGAAATCAAGGTGGGCCATTAGAGCATATTATTGCAGCTAAAGCAATTGCTTTTGGAGAAGCTCTTACAGATGAGTTTATGAGCTATGCATTACAATTAAAAAAGAATGCAGCAGCTATGGCAAAATCTTTTGTAGATAGAGGCTATCATATTATTTCAGGAGGAACAGATAATCATATGATGCTTATTGATTTGAGGAATAAAAATATTACTGGTAAAGAAGCAGAACAAGCTTTAGGGAAAGCTGAGATTACTGTAAATAAAAATATGGTGCCATTTGATGATAAATCACCATTTGTAACCTCTGGAATACGAATTGGAACTCCAGCAATTACTAGTAGAGGTTTAAAAGAAGATGATATGGATGTTATTGTAGCGTTGATTGATGAAGTGATTATGAATCATGAAGATGATGCTAAATTAGAAGTAATAAAGATGAAAGTAAATACAATGATGCAAGATTTACCATTATTTGTAGCTTAGTAATTCTAAAAAAATAAAACCCTCCTGCTGATTTTAGTAGGCTTTTTTTATTACAATACATCCTATAAAAACTACAGTTGAGTCAAGTTTAAATGAATTAAAGGGATTTAGCTTTTAGGTTTGCTTCATAAAATACTTTATTATGAATGCAATACTTAATTATTCTATTGAAATTATAACAAAATCAACACTAGCATATATAGTTATAATATGTATCTTAAAATTAAACGGATTTAAAGTTAGAGACAATTCAAGAATACCATTATCAAAAGTTATAAAACGATTATTACTTAATGCATTTCTTTTGAAAATAATCTCTGAAGAATTTGGGATAGATATGCTTTGGTATAATTATACTTCATATGCCCATATTATTGGATTGATATATATAATTTCATTTATAGCAACAATTACACCTATGATTATTACATCTAGAAATAAAACTATTTTTAATGCTTTAAGTATAAACTAATACTGTTTAGAAGATAGTGTTATTCAAATTCAATACTCTCATAAGCCCCTATATCTCTAGGTAATGCTCTAGGTGTATTAGTAATATCACTAGGGAGGTTCCCAAAAATAATACCTGCGCCATCGGCAGGAGATCCGTTAGGAATTTCAAGGCGATTATTATTAGGATCTAGAAAATTAGGGTTATCATTAAAAATGATATTTTCATATAAATCCGTATTAGAAAAATCATATAAAGGACCTGTAAAATTCCCATTAGTATCTTCAAAACGAATCAGTGAATTAGTGAAATTAAAATTAAAGACTCCAGAAGGATCTGCATCCAGAATGAGTTCTGGATTATCATTTCCAAAAATAATACAATTTGTAAAATTAGCTTCTTCTAAAGGATTTGAAACCGTATTACCATTTGCATCTAGAGTAAAGTTATTAAGTAATACAGATGGAAATTGCCTGAAACTAATAGTCCAGAAATTCACTAAAGTAGAATTAGCAAAATTATAACGCCCTCCTATAGTGCCTGCAAATGAGGATTGACCACAATTATTAATTACTACATTTTCTCCAGTAATATTTGTTGCTCTGGCTAAAATACCAAAATTACTAGAGTTATAAATTTGACTATTAGTAATATTTAATTTAGTAATATCACTTTGGTTACCATCTACTAAAAGGCCTGCTGTTCCGTTTTTAATAGTAGCGTGATTAAATATATTATTAGTACTACCATCAAATAACCAAATGGTTTGCCATTGCCCTGGGATTTCAGAAAAACTAGGTTCTAAACGATCTCCTTCAAAAATTACTTCTCCTTCTAATAAATCAGGGTCTAAACTAGGCTCTCCATTAACATGTATAGAAGCTCCACCTGTTACTAATATCCCAGAATCTGCATGAAAATGTATTCTTGCTCCAGAGTCTATTGTTAGTGTTTCACCACTAGGAACACCTGCAAAACCAAAAATAACATAGGGCCGTTCATTGGTGAAGGTAAGTTCACTGTCGGTTAAAAACCGCCCTTCAATATTAGTTTGATCCTCAATGCCATCACCATCAGCATCAAAGCTTAATGTTTCTGTAATGCGTTCTCCTGTATTTGGATCTTTAGAGCGTGAAGGAAATATAAATACAGCATCTTGTACTAAGGTTATTAAGTCTACAGTTTGTTGGTTGACACCAGTATCAAACTCAATGACATCTGTATATAAAAATTGTGTTTCTGAGGCAGATAACGCTTCAATATCTATAGTAGTTTCTATAAAAATAAAAATACTATCTCTTGCAAAAATTTCTACATTTTCAAATTCTTTCCCTAAAGTAGGGCCAACTCCAGTACTTCCAGAGACATTTAGTCTGTAAAATGAGTTCTCTCCATCTCCCAAGCGTAATGTAGGGATGACTATATCATCATTACTGCGGTTAAAGACTTTAAGCGTAAATGTGCTAGATCCAATATTTGTGAAAACAGTATCTAAAAACACAGTATCTCTTGAGAATTCTAAATTCCCAGTATTTGGATCGAATGTAAAATCGTTACGGCAAGAGCTCCATGTGGTAACAATACCAATACAAATAATAAAATAGAAGTATTTTTTTAACATTTTCAAATTTAGTGCAATTTTTGTAAAAATATAACTTTAGAAAATAAGATATAGTATACCTGAATTGTTTTTAATCGAAAAGTTGGATAATATGTTTTGGAATTCGAATTGGTCTTTTAGTATCCATACTCATAAAACACCATTTGGTTTCAGATTTTACAATGAGGCGATTAATAGTATTATTATACATTTCTACAACTCTAGTAGAAGTAATACCTTCAGCACTTGTGACATAAGTTTTTAAACGAATCTCATCATAAAGTACTGCAGATGATTTATACTCTATAAAATGATTAATCATCACCCAAAAATAATTAGAGTTGATTTCTGAAGATGTATGTTGTAACCAGTGCTGTTCTGCAACATCTTGAACCCATTGTACATA
>CAZECB010000283.1:0-1655 GCA_964510745.1 uncultured Flavobacteriaceae bacterium
TGGAGAAAAAATATTTGATAGACTAGTCATAGCTAGCATTACAGCTAATGGACATACAAACTATTTATAAATTATTATAAATTAAATAGCATTTTCATTAATTTTTTATTAACTTATTAACACGCATCAGGATTGTAAAACTCGTCAAAATAATGTATTTTTGCGACACTGAATAATTCCAATATATGCGAACAAATACTGATAAAAAAACGGATATTTCCTTTGATGATTTTAAATCTGAAATCATTGAGGATTACACAATTGCAGTTACAAGTAGAGAATGTAGTCTATTAGGTCGTAGAGAAGTACTTACTGGAAAAGCAAAATTTGGAATTTTTGGTGATGGCAAAGAAATCCCTCAATTAGCTTGGGCTAAAGCTTTTAAAAATGGAGATTTCAGATCTGGATATTATAGAGATCAAACCTTTATGATGGCTATTGGAGAACTTACTATCCAGCAATTTTTTGCAGGCTTATATGGACATACTGAGATACATAATGATCCGATGAGTGCTGGTAGGCAAATGGGAGGGCATTTTGGAACTCATAGTTTGGATGATAATTACAATTGGAAAGATCTTACCGCTCAAAAAAATTCAAGTGCTGATATTTCTCCTACAGGTGGACAGATGCCTCGTTTACTCGGGTTAGCACAAGCTTCTAAAATATACAGAAATGTAAAAAGCATTAATACTGATAAATTTTCAGTAGATGGAAATGAAGTCGCTTGGGGTACTATTGGTAACGCAAGTACTAGTGAAGGTTTATTTTTTGAAACTATAAATGCTGCAGGTGTATTACAAGTACCCATGGTAGTTTCTGTTTGGGATGATAATTATGGTATTTCTGTGCATGCAAAAGATCAAACTACAAAAGAAGATATCTCAAAAATTCTTAATGGATTTCAAAGAAATGAAGATGATAAGGGCTATGAAATTATTCGTGTTAAAGGATGGGATTATTCAGCATTAATTGAAGCTTATGAAAGTGCATCAGTTATTGCCAGAGAACAACACGTACCTGTATTAATTCATGTACTAGAATTAACGCAACCTCAAGGACATTCGACGTCTGGGTCTCACGAACGTTATAAAGATGAAAAACGATTAGCATGGGAAGCTAAGTTTGATTGTTTAGTAAAAATGCGAGAATGGATTATTGCAAATGGTATTTCAAATGAAGACGAGTTAAGTGTTTTAGAAAAAGATATTAAAAAACAAGTTAGAGATGGTAAAAAAGCAGCTTGGAGCGCGTTTATAAACCCAATAATTGAAGAGAGAAATACATTAGTAAGTCTTTTACAAGATGTAGCAGAATCAAGTACTAATAAAGCTTTTATCACTAAAATAGTTAACGATTTAAGTGATATCAAAGAGCCTATAAGAAAAGATATTTTATCTTCAGCTAGAAAAGTATTACGTTATGTAGCGCTTGATAATTCTACAGAAAAACAACAATTACAGGATTGGATTAACACTTATTTTGAAGATATTCAACCTAAATACAGTTCTAATCTTTATAGTGAATCACCACTTAAAGCTGAAGCTATAGATGAAGTTTTACCAATCTATGGTGACAATGCAGAATTAGTAGACGGTAGAGTAATTTTAAGAGATAATTTTGATGCCATTTTTGGCAAGTACTCAGAATCTTTA
>CAZECB010000283.1:1665-3471 GCA_964510745.1 uncultured Flavobacteriaceae bacterium
TGGGTTACAAGAAAAATATGGTGAGTTACGTGTCGCAGATGTTGGTATTCGTGAAGCTACTATTTTAGGTCAAGGTATTGGTATGGCAATGCGTGGTTTACGCCCTATTGCAGAAATTCAGTATTTAGATTATATCATGTATGCGCTTCAGATTATCAGTGATGATTTAGCTACACTACACTACAGGTCTAAAGGAAAGCAAAAAGCGCCTATGATCATTAGAACCAGAGGGCATCGATTAGAAGGTATCTGGCACTCAGGATCACAATTAGGCGGTATTATTAATTTGGTACGTGGTATTCATGTATTAGTACCAAGAAATATGACTAAAGCAGCTGGTTTTTATAACACACTTTTAGAAAGCGATCAACCTGCGTTAATTATTGAATGTTTAAATGGATATCGTTTAAAAGAAAAAATGCCTACAAATATTGGTGAATTTAAAACACCAGTTGGTGTTGTAGAAACTATAAAAGAAGGGCAAGATATCACATTAGTATCTTATGGGTCTACATTACGCATGGTGGAGCAAACTGCAAAAGAATTATTAGAAGTTGGTATTGATGCTGAAGTCATTGATATTCAATCTCTGCTACCGTTTGATTTGAATCATGATATTGTAAAAAGCCTTGCTAAAACCAATCGTTTGATGGTCATTGACGAAGATGTTGCTGGTGGTGCGTCTGCATATATTTTAAACGAAATATTAAATACACAAAACGGATATCAATATTTAGATAGTAAACCCGAAACATTAACTGCCAAAGAGCACAGGCCTGCATATGGTACAGATGGTGATTATTTTTCAAAACCATCTAATGAAGATATTTTTGAAGCTGTTTATAATGTGATGCATGAAGTAAATTCAACAGAGTTTCCAAAGTTGAGATGATCATTATTATATAAAAGTAATTTTAAAAAGGCTACCTGAAAAGGTGGTCTTTTTTGTTTAATGAATAATTATACTTAAACTTGCTAGACTAACTAAACACTTTTAAAATGAAAAATAACAAAACAGATTTAGCATTAGCCATATTACGAATTGGTGTTTCTGCACTAATGTTAGTTCATGGTATTGACAAAATTGGCAGATTATCAGGAGACCCGATTCAGTTTGCAAACCCTATAGGTATTGGAGCCACAGCCACTTTAATTTTAGCAATTATTGGTGAAGTTGTAGGTCCCGCATTAGTAATTATTGGTTTTAAAACGAAACTAGCTACAATCCCTACTATAGCTACAATGGCAGTAGCTGCATTTATACAACACGGAAGTGATCCATTAGCTAAAAAAGAATTAGCGTTGATGTATTTAATATGCTTTATTACTATTTTCTTAGCTGGTCCAGGAAAGTATTCGATAGATGAGAAGTAATTCATTACACATATCCTATTGTTCTACAGTATTTGACCACAAATGAAAATTTTAGATAAAGAAATAGAAATCGACTACAAAAATAGAATTAACAGAGTTTTTGAATTCATTGACGAAAACTTGGAGTCAAATTTATCTTTGAGCACAGTTTCAGAAATTGCATTTTTCTCACCTTACCACTTTCATAGAGTATTTAAGTTCATTACAGAAGAAACCTTGAATGAATATATAACAAGAAGGAGAATAGAAAAATCTGCTTTGGAATTGATGCATAAAACCATTAGAATATCAGAAATATCAACTAACTGTGGATTTAATGATAATTCTTCATTTACTAGAGCTTTCAAAAAATACTATGGAGTAAATCCAACAGAGTTTAGGAAACAAAATCCAAATAGATTTAGCAAGATTCGTCAATTGAAAAGCAAGAAT
>CAZECB010000284.1:0-3470 GCA_964510745.1 uncultured Flavobacteriaceae bacterium
GACTTTAAGTCACCAGCCCGAACCTATGGACTTTAAGTCCATAGTGATTCAGTTTAACCCAAAAGATGGTTCTGGAGTCGTTGTTATGGTTAATGGTATAAACACAAAAATTATTGAAGAAATAAAGAGAAGTGTTGCACAAGTATATAATTGGGCTGGAGTTGAAAAATTAGTGGCGTCATCAAAAATAAATCTTGATGCTTCTGAATTAAAAAAATACATAGGAACTTATGCTTCTGGTAATAGAAAAATTAGAATTAGTATGAAAAATGAAAAATTAGTTATTACAGAAAAGAATAAATGGAGTTCTTATTTAACACCTTTAAAAAAAATGATCTTTGTAGGTAACAGCTTAAGTCCTAAAGTTATTATAGAATTTATAAAGGATGATGGTGATAATGTAACCAAGTTAATAGCGAGGCAAGGCGATTCTCTTAAATGGAAAAAGATTAACTAGTTAATTTAAAAAAATCAAGAATGTATACATTACTAAAAAAGTTAATTTTATTACTATCAATTACCATTACCTATTGTAACGCACAAAAAATATATAGAATTGATAGTTCAATAATTAACACTAATGTTTTAGAAAAAAAGTTACAGTACTTACAAAAAGAAGGAAACGTTCATGGATTAACAGTATCAATAGTTACTAAAGACAGTATTCTTTTTCAAAAGGCTTATGGTACTAAAAACATAAAAACAAAAGAACATCTAGATATTAAGCATAATTTTTATGGTGCCTCATTAAGCAAACCTGTTTTTGCATATATAGTAATGAAACTAGTAGATAAAGGGACTATTGATTTAGACAAGCCTTTGGTAGATTACTTAGATAAATCCTTAACAGAATATTCATTTCAAAATGCGTATGAAGGCTATAAAGACCTAAAAAAAGATAAACGTTACCAAAAAATAACTGCACGTATGTGTTTGTCCCATACAACAGGATTCCCTAACTGGAGATATATTGGTCAATTTGGTGTAAATATGAAGAAGGAACTGGAAATAGAATCTAATCCAGGAACTTACTACAGTTATTCTGGGGAAGGTATTCAATTACTTCAATTTGTTATCGAACAGATAACTAAAAATGGGCTGGAAGATCTTGCTCAAGAATATGTCTTTAAACCATTTAATATGAATATGACTAGTTTTCTCTGGCAAAATCGATTTGAGAATAATTATGCTGTAGGACATTATAAAAAAAGAAAGACAGTAACAAAAAATAAAAGAAATCGAGAATATGCTGCCGGTAGCATGGAAACCACTCCAGAGGATTATGCAAAGTTTATTCAGGCTATGTTGAAACAAGGAGAATTAAGAAAAACTTTATATGATGAAATGATTTCTCCACAAATTGAAATTATATCAACACAACAATTTGGCAACAACAGATGGAAAGAAACTAGCGCTAATAAGGATATAGAATTAAGTTATGGCTTAGGTTGGGGAATTTATACAACACCTCATGGCAAAGCTGTATTTAAGGAAGGGCATATTAATGGATGGGAACATTACACTGTATTTTACCCAGACAATAATATAGGAATTATCATCATGACCAATAGTTCTAATGGAGAAGGAATTTTTAAAGAATTATTAAGGATAGCTCTAGCTGATAGTTGGATGCCTTGGTACTGGGAAGGTTTTTTTCCATTTAATTTTTAAAAACTACTGTAGCCTTTTCTTTGGTCACATTTAATTGAATAGTTCTCCCCAAAATCAAAGCACGATTATCTTTTTCATGACCTGCAGGCATATTAAAAGCAATAGGAAAATCGTAATCTGCTAAAACATCTAAAATCAATTGTTCAATAGAGGTGCCCCAAAGTGTGGTATTTTTTCTAAGTTTGGTCATATCACCTACAATAACACCTTTACAATTATCAAAATACCCAGCACGTTTTAAGCTTTGTAGCATACGGTCAATATGATATTTATATTCGCCTATTTCTTCAATAAACAATATTTTTCCAGAAGTATCAATGCTTGTTTTAGAACCTAACATAGTATGTAGCATAGTTAGATTTCCACCTACTAATGGTGCTGTAATAGCTCCAATTTTATTGTATTCAGAACCCTCTAAAGTATAAGATAATGAATTTCCAAAAACAGCAGTTTTAAAAGTAGCAACAGTTTCTTTTATCTCATTCAAATCTTTAGTTAAACTAACGCCCATCATAGCATGTAAAGATTGATAGCCTTGATTATGAACTTGGTTATGTAGAGCCGTAATATCAGAGTATCCAATAATCCATTTTGGGTGTTCTTTAAATTTTGTGTAATTGAGTTTGTCCAAAATTCTAACTGTGCCATAGCCACCACGAGCACACCAAATAGCACTTATTTTAGGATCATCCATCGCATTCTGCATATCTTCACAACGTTCTGCATCAGTTCCTGCAAAATGATTAGCGCCTTTGAATACATTTTTTCCAATGATAACATTTAACCCCCAGCTTTCTAATAAACTAGTCGCTCGTTGAACTTCTTCAATTCTATTTTTTAAAATTCCAGATGGAGCAACAATAACAACAGTATCGCCAGTTTTTAAATAGGGAGGTTGAATGAGTTTTGTCATAGATGATTCAAAATTATTAGAGTTAAATGATTGTGAAAATATGGGGCTACTACTAAAAGTAGTAATCCAAAAAATAATAAATAAAACACGTTTAAACAGCATAAAATAAGCTTTTTGTAAATGTACATTTTTTTTCAATAAAGGGGTTAAAATGTGTACTTTTGTGGCGTTAAAAAATGTTGTCATTCTGAGCGTAGCATGAGAATCTTTTTCGCTTATAGTTTTATTTTAAAAGATTGCTTTGTGATTTTACTTCTCGTAATGACATTTTAAAGAAAATATGACAAAATCACAACGATACACAATAACCGCAGCATTACCTTATACCAATGGCCCTATTCATATTGGGCATTTAGCAGGGGTTTATGTGCCTGCAGATATTTACTCACGTTACTTAAGAATGCAAGGCCATGATGTAGCGTTCATGTGTGGAAGTGACGAACATGGGGTGCCTATTACGATTAAAGCTAAAAAAGAAGGGGTATCACCACAAGATATTGTCGATAAATACAATGCAATTATTAAACAATCTTTTGAGGATTTTGGAATTTCGTTTGATAATTATTCACGTACATCTGCTAAAATTCAACATGAAACAGCATCAGAGTTTTTTAAAACATTACATGCCAAAGGTGAATTTATAGAAGAAGTAACGGAGCAGTTTTATGATGCAGATGCTAATCAATTTTTAGCAGATCGTTTTGTAGTAGGAACTTGCCCTAAATGTGGAAATGAAGAGAGTTATGGTGATCAATGTGAAAAGTGTGGAACTAGTCATAATGCAACAGATTTAATCAACCCTAAATCAGCAATTACTGGAGTTACTCCAAGTTTAAAAGAAACAAAACACTGGTTTTTACCATTAGATAAGCACGAAGATTTTTTA
>CAZECB010000285.1:0-3457 GCA_964510745.1 uncultured Flavobacteriaceae bacterium
TACTGGGTAGGCCAGGAATAAAAAATAACCATATTTATCAAGAGTCTAGCACCAATAGAGGTTTAATAGCTTGGCTTGTTTTAATATACTTAGTTTCATTCTATTTATTACTTTATTTTAGAGCCGATTATGTTGTAAACTGGACTTTTATTTTAGACCCTATTAGTATTGCTCTAAATGGTGGTGCGGCAAGTCAATGGTTTGTATATGGGTTCCTTTATTGTGTAATAATGATCGTAATGGCAACACGTATGTTTATAAAATATAGACATAACAAGTATCAAATTGTGAGAACAATATCTGTATTATTTTTTCAAATTGTAATTGCATTTTTGATTCCTGAAATTATGACCAGCTTAAATATGCCTGGTTATGATTTTAAAAATGCATTCCCTTTAGACTATGATTTTTTCTTTGAATGGAATTTAGATAGTTTAAGAGATAGTGGTGCTATTGGTCTTTTTATATTAGTTTGGGGTATTTTACTTACCCTAGTTATTGTCCCTGTGATGGTATATTTCTTTGGAAAAAGATGGTATTGCTCATGGGTTTGTGGTTGCGGTGGATTGGCAGAAACTCTAGGAGACCCTTATAGACAACACTCTAATAAAAGTATGAATGCATGGAAATTAGAACGATGGTTAATTCACTCAGTATTAATTTTCTCTTTAGTAATGACCATAGTAACGCTTTACTGTTACTTTAGTGGAGTAGATTCGTTTTTAGGTATAAAATCTCAATGGATTAAAGACACCTATAGTTTCTTAATTGGTTCTTGGTTTGCTGGAGTAATAGGAACTGGTTTTTATCCTATTTTTGGAAATAGAGTATGGTGTCGTTTTGGCTGCCCTCTTGCAGCTTATTTAGGACTTGTACAGCGTTTTAAATCTAGATTTAGAATTACAACTAATGGTGGTCAATGTATTTCTTGTGGTAATTGTTCTACATATTGTGAACAAGGAATTGATGTACGTGCTTATGCTCAAAAAGGAGAAAACATTGTGCGTTCTAGTTGTGTAGGCTGTGGTGTATGTTCTGCTGTATGTCCTAGAGGTGTTTTAAAATTAGAAAATGGGCCATTGGAAGGACGTATCAATCCTACAGATGTTTTATTAGGAAACGATGTTGATTTAATGGAATTAGTAAATTCAAAAAAACAAGCAAACTAACATTTAGTAAGATAGGTATTTACTTTCTAAACGACCAATCTTACAAATATTGAGTCAATAAATTTAGAATATGAATTTTAAGATTGTGAATACCTATTTTAAAATACTTCAAGCAAATAACTTGCTTCGCTCAAAATATCTACTTCTTAGTTTAATTTTCATTTCATCATTAGCTTCTGTTTCTGCTCAAAAAACGTATCAAAAAACCTATTATGATAATGGTAATTTAAAATCTGAAGGGTGGTTAATTGGGCAAATTGAAACGGATTATTGGAAATATTATTACGAAAATGGATCACTTGAAAAAGAAGGTTCATTTTTAACAGGAAAGCAAACTAATTTCTGGAAATACTATCACACTAATAATCAACTCAAAAGTCAAGGATATTTTAAATTAAATAGTAAGGTAGGATATTGGGAAACATTCTATGATAATGGCTCACTTCAAGACAAAGGAAATTATAAATCTAATAAAAAAGAAGGCTATTGGATTTCTTATTTTAAAACTAATACCATTAAAAGTGAAGGCTACTTTATAACAGGATATAAAAATAAACATTGGAAATTTTATCATAAAAACGGTAATTTGAAAAAACATGGTCTTTTTGAAAACAATAAAGAGATCAATTATTGGGAATTTTATCGCCCCAATGGTGATAAGGAAAGTGAAGGTCATTTTATAGCTGGGATAAAAGACAAATGGTGGTTGTTTTATGACAGTATGAATCACATTAATCATAAATGTCAACTAAAAGAGAACAAAAAAAATGGATATTGTTTACGATATGAAAATATGAAATTGGTTAAAGCTGAAAAATATAAAGACAACAAAAAACTAAAAGAGTGGACAGATTTAAAATCGTTCAGACTAGAAAATAAACTATCCGACCTCAAATGACATTGATAAAAGTCATCATTCCTGCATTTAATGAAGCAGGCTCCATAGCCAATGTAATTAACGATATTCCAAGTTCTGTAAGTGAAGTTATTGTAGTTAATAACAATTCAACAGACACTACAGAAATTCAAGCTTCAAAAACTGGAGCTACTGTTTTAAAAGAGCCTCAAAGGGGTTACGGTAATGCATGTTTAAAAGGCTTAGATTACATTGCAAACTCAAATGAAGAAAAACCAGATATTATTGTATTTTTAGATGGAGATTATAGTGATTACCCAGAACAATTAACAGATATTGTAACTCCTATTATAGAAAAAGATATTGATTTTGTTGTCGGTGCTCGTGTAAAACGTTTAAGAGAAGAAGGCTCTATGACACCACAACAAGTATTTGGTAACTGGTTAGCTACATTTTTAATGAAGTTATTTTTTAAAGCTAAATTTACAGATTTAGGCCCTTTTAGAGCTATAAAATATGATAAGTTGTTATCTCTTGATATGCAAGATAAAACATATGGTTGGACTGTAGAAATGCAATTAAAAGCATTAAAACAAAAACTAACTTATACAGAAATACCAGTAAAATACAAACAAAGAATAGGCGTCTCTAAAGTTTCTGGAACCCTAAAAGGTACTATATTTGCTGGACTGAAAATTTTAGGTTGGATTTTTAAATATAGCTTTAAGTAATGATTATAGAAACCATCGTCATGTTAATTTATTCTGGAGCACTCATACTCATTTTTATGTATGCACTTGCTCAGTTAAATTTATTATTTAATTACATCGCTGCTCAAAAGAAAGATACATCTTGCCCTCGTTTTGACTTAAAAAACAACAATGAAATTCCTTATGTAACGATACAGCTTCCTGTATATAATGAGTTATATGTAATGGAACGTTTGTTAGATAATATAGCTTTAATTAAATACCCAAAAGGCAAATTAGAAATTCAAGTCTTAGATGATTCTACAGATGATACAGTAAAAACAACTGCAGCTCATGTTAAAAAATTAAAAGCTACAGGTTTAGACATTAAACATATTTGTAGAGAAGATCGCGTAGGGTTTAAAGCAGGCGCTCTTAAAGAAGGTTTAGTTAGTGCTAAAGGTGAATTCATTGCTATTTTTGATGCAGATTTTTTACCAGAACCAAATTGGTTAGAGTGCACGATCCCATATTTTAAAGATTCAGAAATTGGTGTTGTACAAACCAGATGGGGTCATATAAATAGAAATTACTCAACACTAACTAAAGTACAAGCTTTTGCTTTAGATGCGCATTTTACGCTAGAGCAAGTTGGGAGAAATAGTAAAGGGCACTTTATTAATTTTAATGGTACAGCAGGTGTCTGGCGTAAAGAGTGTATTATAGACGCAGGAAATTGGGAA
>CAZECB010000286.1:0-3432 GCA_964510745.1 uncultured Flavobacteriaceae bacterium
TAGGTGTTGATAATGAAAAGTTGTTTGAGAATTTTGGTAGTATGGTAGATATTATTGTAGAAACTGAATATATGAGTGAAGCAGTAAAAATTGCTTATAAAGTGGCAAATGCAGGAGATAATGTATTGTTGTCGCCAGCATGTGCAAGTTTTGATTTATTTGATAATTATGAAGATAGAGGACGTCAATTTAAAAATGCAGTGAGGAATTTATAATAAAGACTAAAAATGTAAAAGTTAAGCACTAAAGGAAAATAATGCAAACAGTATTTAAAAATATAAAAGGAGATAGGTTAATATGGGCAATAGCAGCGCTATTAGCGGTATTTTCTTTTTTACCTGTTTACAGTGCTGCTAGTAACCTAGCATATATAGGTGGAGGAACTAATACTTTTAGCTATTTTGTAAAACACTTCATGCATTTGGTACTAGGTTTCACAATTATGTATGGAGTACATAAAATACCCTATCGCTATTTTAGAGGCTTGTCAATGGTGATGATTCCCATCGTGTTAGTGCTTCTGGCATTAACTATGTTTCAAGGAGATAGTTCAGAAAGTTTAACAAATGCAAGACGATGGATTCGTATTCCATTTGTTGGATTTACATTTCAACCTTCAACATTAGCATCAGTAGTATTGATGATATATGTTGCTCGGTATTTATCGAAAATAAAAGATAAAAAAATTACATTTCAAGAAAGTATTTTACCACTTTGGATACCTGTATTTTTGATATTAGCATTAATCTTACCTGCAAATTTTTCTACAGCAGCGTTAATTTTTTTAATGGTAATAGTTTTAGCTTTTTTAGGTGGTTATCCAAAATTATATATAGGGTATGTGTTGTTAACAGGAGTTATGGTCTTGTTTTTATTTGTTTTGATGGCAAAGGCATTTCCAGAAGTAATGCCAAATAGAATTGATACGTGGACGAGTAGAATAGAAAACTTCATGAGTGGTGAAGATACCAAGGAAGATTATCAAATAGAAAGAGCTAAAATAGCAATTGCCTCTGGTGGAGTGTATGGTTTAGGGCCAGGTAAAAGCAAACAAAAGAATTTTTTACCACAGTCATCATCAGATTTTATTTTCGCAATCATTATTGAAGAGTATGGTTTAGGAGGCGGTTTAATTTTAATGGTATTATACCTCTGGTTATTGTTTAGAATTTTAATAGTGTCTCAAAAATCAGATACAATCTTTGGAAAGCTATTAGTAGTCGGTGTAGGATTGCCAATTATTTTTCAAGCATTAGTAAATATGGGAGTTGCTGTTGAAATTTTTCCTGTGACAGGACAAACGCTACCATTAATTAGTAGTGGAGGGACTTCTATTTGGATGACATGTTTAGCAATAGGAATTATACTTAGTGTAAGCTCCAAGCGTCAAGAAATAAAAGAACAAACGGAAGAAGAGAATCCTCTTGAAATATTAAGTGAAACAATTTAAAATATAATTATTGTTGGAAGAAAATGATAAAGAACGTTTAGAAATTAAAAGATTTCATGTAGAGGGAAATGAATTATTATCAATTGTAGTTACGTCTATAAAAATGACACGTAATCGTAAATTGTAAATGACAAATCGTAAATCAAAATATAAAGTGATATTATCTGGGGGTGGAACTGGAGGGCATATTTATCCAGCTATTTCTATAGCGAATGAAATTAAACGCCGCTATCCAGATTCTGAATTATTATTTGTTGGGGCGCTTGATAAAATGGAAATGGAAAAAGTACCGCAAGCAGGATATAAAATTGAAGGCTTATGGATTTCTGGCATCCAACGTAAGTTGACATTAAAAAATTTGCTATTTCCGTTTAAACTAATAAGTAGTTTAATTAAATCAAGACGCTTACTAAGACAATTTAATCCAGATTTAGCAATAGGGACAGGAGGTTTTGCTAGTGGTCCTTTGTTACAAATGGCAGCTTTAAAAGGAATTCCTAGTTTAATACAAGAGCAAAATTCATATCCAGGAATTACAAATAAAATATTGTCTAAAAAAGCAAAGAAAATTTGTGTGGCTTATGATGGCTTAGAACGATTTTTTCCTAAAAATAAATTAATTAAAACAGGGAATCCAGTACGACAAGATTTATTGACTATAAGTGAAAATCCTATAGCGTCAAAAGACCATTATAAATTAAATCATAGTAAACGTACACTTTTGGTTTTGGGTGGTAGTTTAGGGGCTAGACGTGTAAATCAATTAATAGAGGATAAATTAGAGTTTTTTCAAACTCAAAACGTTGAGGTGATTTGGCAGTGCGGGAAATTGTATTATGATGAATATAAAAAATACAATAGTCAAGAAAGTGTACAAGTATATGCATTTTTAAATGAAATGGATAAAGCATATTGTGCTGCAGATATTATTATTTCTAGGGCAGGAGCAAGTTCGGTTTCAGAGTTGTGTATTGTTGGTAAGCCAGTAATATTTATTCCATCACCTAACGTAGCTGAAGATCATCAAACTAAAAATGCAAATGCTATAGTTGGTGAAGGAGGTGCTATTTTGATAAAAGAAACAGATTTAGAAGTAGATTTTGAAAACAAATTTTCGCAATTAGTAAACTCTAAAGAAAAACAAGAAGTGTTAAGTACAAATATTAAACAATTAGCATTAGTTAATGCAACAAAAGATATTGTAGATGAAGTTGATAAATTATTAAAAAGTTGAATGAAAAGTATAGATTTAAATAATGTTCATAATGTGTATTTTATTGGTATCGGCGGTATCGGTATGAGTGCATTGGCGCGTTATTTTGTGGCAAATGGTAAGTGTGTTGGTGGTTATGATAAAACACAAACTGAAATCACAAATACTTTAAGGAATTTAAAGATTTCAATTCATTTTGAAGATAATATAACTCTGGTTCAACCAAAATTTTTAAACTCAGAGAATACACTAGTGGTATACACGCCTGCAATTCCTGTACATCATACAGAACTGACCTATTTTCGTGAACATGAATTTAAAGTGTTAAAACGTTCTGAAATATTAGGTTTAATAACAGAGAATACCTTTTGTTTAGCTATCGCAGGAACCCATGGGAAAACGACTACAACTAGTATTCTAGGGCATTTATTGAAAGAATGTGATGTAGAAATAACAGCATTCTTAGGTGGAATATCAGAAAATTACAATTCAAATTTAATTCTTCAAGGTCATAAAGTTTCTGTTGTAGAAGCTGATGAGTTTGATCGTTCATTTTTAACCTTATCTCCAGATTATGCTTGTATAACATCAATGGATGCTGATCATCTAGATATTTATGGAGAAGCAGAATCATTGCAAGACTCATTTAAAGCATTTTCAAACCGATTAAAACTTAACGGAAAGTTATTCGTAAAAAAAGGATTACCACTAAATGGAATTACATATGCTGTAGATGAAGACGCTGATTATTCAATAGTAAATATTGAAA
>CAZECB010000287.1:0-3406 GCA_964510745.1 uncultured Flavobacteriaceae bacterium
CCTTTAAAACTTGCTTTTTTAATAGCTCTAGTCTGTGTGTCTTGTAAAAAAGAACCACTTACAGAAGCAGAATTAATTGCTAAAGCGACAGAGATTCACGAGCGTGTCATCACACTAGACACACATTGTGATATCAGCATCGATAATTTTACAGATACTAAAAATTATACACAAGATTTAGAATCACAAGTGAATCTCCCTAAAATGGAAGAAGGTGGATTAGATGTGGCTTGGTTTATTGTTTACACAGGCCAAGATTCTTTATCTGTAAATGGCTATGCTAAAGCCTATGATAATGCCATTAGTAAATTTGATGCTATTCATAAATTGGTAAAAGAAATTGCTCCTGATCAAATAGAATTAGCCACAACTTCTGATGAGGTGAGGCGTATTCAAGCAGCAGGTAAAAAGGTAGCAATGATTGGTATTGAAAATGGTTACCCTGTTGGATTAGACCTCAATAATGTAAAGAAATTCTATGATATGGGTGGACGCTATATGTCCTTAGCGCATAATGGACATAGCCAGTTAAGTGATAGTAATACTGGTGAAGCAGATAATGTTTGGTTGCATAATGGATTGAGTGACTTTGGAAAAGAAGTCATTAAAGAAATGAACAAATGGGGAATGATGATTGATGTCTCTCACCCTTCAAAAGAAGCCATAAATCAAATGGTACAATTATCTAAAGCACCAATTATCGCATCACATTCATCTGCAAGGGCATTATGTGATCATAGTCGTAATTTGGATGATGAACAATTAGGATGGTTAAAAGAAAATGGCGGTGTTGTACAAACGGTAGCTTTTAGAAGTTATGTAAGTACTGAAAAATCTAAAGCTCGTGCAGATGCTTTAAACAAATTACGTCATCAAATAGCTAAAGAATTGGAGGTGACTTGGTACGGACGTCGTGAGTTTAGAAATTTGGATAAAGCCTTACAAGACTCTATAAGAGCAACAGGAAATTTAGAAAAAATTACAGCCTTAGTAGATGCTAAAGTTGAAACAATTGCAGATTTTCCTGAAGGTGTTAACGTATCTGATTTTGTAGATCATATTGATTATTTAGTAGGAAAAATAGGATTAGATCACGTTGGTATTAGTAGCGATTTTGATGGTGGCGGTGGTGTTGAAGGTTGGAATGATGCTTCAGAAACATTTAACGTCACTTTAGAGTTAGTACGTCGTGGATATACTGAAACGCAAATAGAACAGCTTTGGTCTGGTAATTTATTACGTGTTTTGGATGAAGTTCAAGCTGTAGCTAAACAAATTCAATCTGAGAGTTAGTATTAATTATTTGTCAACCTGAACTCGTTTCAGGTTCTAATTTTAAATATATAGTTAATAGACTTAGATTCTGAAATAAATTCAAAATGACACATCCATTATTACAATTTTAAATGAAAAGCTAGTTAATAACTAGCTTTTTTATTTCCTTTAACCAATTATTGTACTTTTTTCAATCCTTTTTCCGACTATAAAAAATGATTAATTTATATTTAACAGTATACTTTTGTCTCATAACTTTTAAAAATAAAAAATCATGAAACGAACAGTTAAATTAATTATCTCTTTTGTAGCTATACTATGCATTAGTACAAATTTGATCTATAGTCAAGTAGAAAATTCTTTATTTAATAGCAATACTGTATTAGATGGAAAACCTCTTAATAGTATTAAATTCTTTAAGATTTTAGAGAACACGAAATCTTTATCATTAACTATAGAATCTAAAATTGAAAAAGGAAGTGTTGTAATAATAGTTAAAGATCCAAATAAAAAAGAAAAAGGGAGCTTTATTATAAATGCAGAAGACAAATCTGCTGATAAAGTAGCATATGCGATTTCGGTTAATGTTGATACTACAAAGTCAAGCTCAGAAACTCCAAAGATGACTTTTCCTGCACATCTGGATGTCGGTACTGCTATTATAAACAAAACAATTAACTTACCTATAAAAGGAAAGTGGACTATTGGAATTGAATCAACCAAGGCTAAAGGCAACGTATCAATTAAAACTGCTATTAACCATTAATTTTAAAGTTATAAAATGTTGAATAACCACCTTTCATTAAAATATCTTTATCTTTTAATTGTTAGTTTCTTTTGTTTTAATAATTACTCTCAAAACAAGCCCCAAATCAGTGGCCAAATTCAATTAAACCATAATATATGGAATTCTACGGCATATTTATCGTACATCCCAACATTTGATGATATGTACAAAATATCGGGTGATATGATTATAACTGCCGTAGAAATAGATAGCACTGGGCATTTTATGTTTAATACCAGTTTTTTACCTGAGGAAAATAATTTATACCGCATACATATTTCAAAAAAAAATGCACCACCAGTATCTTTAATTATTGGTAGTGAAGAAGAAAATCATATCTTCTTTATAGCAAATAAGACTTCTAATATTTCATTTAAAAATGAACACAAAAACAATTTATTTAATGATGTTTTATTCCATAAAGATACTATTAATTCAGATTTTCAGAATGTGACACGTATTATCAAAAATGAAGAGAATATTGATTTTAATGCAACTTTAATACAACGCAAGTTTATAAAAGAATCTACTCAAAAGCAGCTTAAAATTATTGCTAAGGAAAACCCTCATCCATTAGTTTCATTATATGCTTTATATAAAAGTGAACTCGACAATAATAAGGTTAACGATCAGAAACTTATTAAAGCTTTTGATAATAAATGGCATTCTGAAGATGACCCTTATTTTAATGCATATAGAAACACCTATATAATACAAACATCTAATGATAATTATTTAGTGTTCTTGACTATTGGGCTTTTTATATTAGTCATTGGTTACGTTTTAATTCATGTATTTAAAAATAAAAAGAATACAAATAATAAAAAGCAATTACAATCATTGAGTATTCAAGAGCGGAAAATTTTAACTCTGCTTCAAAAAGGAAAATCAAACAAAGAGATTTCTGAAGAATGCCATATTGGATTAAGTACCGTGAAATCTCACGTGAGTAGTATTTATTCAAAGCTCAATGTTAAATCTAGAAAAGAAGTTGTTGCAATAACATTATCATAAAAATAGAAAAACCAGCGTTTGCTGGCTTTTCTATTTATCCATTATCAAAATAATTCTTAATTTTTAATCAATCCTTGTCCTTCTATCCAAGGAGCGCCGGATTGTTGTAAACTTCGTTCTATATTTGGAAGTGTATTGACTACATTTTTAAGTTTCGTTTTTACACCCTGTAATTGTTTTCTAGCCCTATTAAATGACTTCTTCTGCATTCCTGTTGGACCATACGTATTCGATAGACCACTTCCGGCAATACGATTACCATTATTAGGTGTTGGATTTGAGCGTTCTCCAATTTCACTTTTTACTGGATGACCCCTTAGCTCTTTTTGA
>CAZECB010000288.1:0-3387 GCA_964510745.1 uncultured Flavobacteriaceae bacterium
TCAGGCACACAGCAATCTACAGGACAAACTGCTGCACATTGTGGTTCATCATGAAACCCTTTACACTCTGTACATTTATCTGGTACTATATAATATAATTCATCACTTACTGGTTCTTGTGCTTCATCAGCATCAACTGCTTTTCCGTTAGGTAAAACAACATTGCCAGTTAAACTAGTTCCGTCTTTATATCTCCAATCATCAGCACCTTCATAAATTGCAGTATTAGGGCACTCCGGTTCACAAGCACCACAATTTATACATTCGTCTGTTATTATAATCGCCATAACAATTTTATATTTTAGTTTGCGTAAATTTGCAGCTACAAAAATAGAACCAAAACTATTCAAAACCAAGTACAATAATGAAATTACAACAAAGAATTAACGCTTTTGTAGAACTAGGCAAGTTTTTAAGTCAGTTTACCTCTATCGAAATGATAAAAAAAGACAATATAGCGCATAATGATTTGTTTTTTTATGGATTTAAACACCAGCTAAAATTAGCTCAAGAACACAATGGTTGGTTTACAAATGAAAATATTTGTTTTGCAATAAAAAATTGGTCTAAATTGCTGATTAATAGCGTTATTAATAAATGGATTGAGAAGTATTCATTTAATGAAGATGTAGATATTAAAAAAATAGCTATTGTAATGGCTGGTAATATTCCTTTAGTAGGGTTTCATGATTTTTTATCGGTTTTAATTTCAGGGCATTCTGTGTTAGTGAAACAATCTTCTAGTGACAAACAACTTCTTCCCTATCTAGGAAAATATTTAGAGTATATTGCCCCAGAATTTAAAGGGCGTATTACATTTACTGAAGACAAATTACAAAATTTTGATGCAGTCATAGCTACAGGAAGTGATAACACAGCACGCTATTTTGAATATTATTTTAAAGGTAAACCTTCCATTATTAGAAAAAACAGAAATGCAGCTGCCATTTTAACCGGAAATGAGAGTAATATACAATTAGAAGGTCTATCTGAAGATATTTTTAGATATTATGGTTTAGGGTGCAGAAATGTATCTAAGCTGTTTGTGCCTGATAACTATAATTTTGATGCTTTCTTTGAAGCGATGTACATATGGAGTCCTATCATAAATCAGGCTAAATATGCAAACAACTATGATTATAATAAGGCTGTATATTTAATGAGTGAGTTTGATTTATTGGAGAATGGATTTTTAATGATCAAGGAAGACACAAGTTATGCATCACCTATTGCTACTGTATTTTATGAGTATTATAAAGATATTAATTCATTAAAAATAAAACTTAAAAATGATTCAAAAAACATACAATGTATTGTTGCTGAAGGTATTTTAGATACTGAAATTAAATTTGGAGAAAGTCAAACTCCACAATTATGGGATTATGCCGATGGCATAGATGTTATTTCATTTTTGTTAAAATTATAGTTGATAAATTATATATTTCACAGCAACAATAACAACATATTTTATCACCTTTGTAATCTTAAAATAATCAAATAATTATTTCGAAATAAAATAGAAATCAAAATATAAGTGTTTTATGAAAATACATAATTTTAGTGCGGGCCCTTCTATTCTTCCTAAGGAAGTATTACTTAAATCTTCTGAAGCAATATTAGATTTTAATAACAGTGGTTTGTCACTAATTGAAATCTCTCATCGTAGTAAGGATTTTGTTGACGTGATGGAGAAAGCACGTTCTCTAGTTTTAGAGTTGCTTAATTTAGAAGGGAAAGGTTATAAAGTTCTGTTTTTACAAGGAGGTGCTAGTACTCAATTTTTAATGGTAACTTTAAACCTCTTAGAAAAAAGAGCTGGATATTTAAATACAGGAACTTGGAGTGATAAAGCTATTAAAGAAGCTAAAATTTATGATGATGTTTATGAAGTAGGTTCATCTAAAGATGCTAACTTTAATTACATTCCTAAGGGTTATGAAATCCCTTCAGATTATGATTATTTTCATTGTACTTCAAATAACACCATCTATGGAACACAAATGAAGAGTTTTCCAAAAAGCTCTATTCCTATGGTTTGTGATATGAGTAGTGATATTTTTTCACGTCAATTAGATTTTTCAAAATTCGATTTAATATATGCAGGTGCTCAAAAAAATATGGGTCCAGCAGGTACAACATTAGTTGTTGTTAAAGAAGATATTTTAGGTAAGGTATCTCGGAAAATTCCATCAATGATGGATTACAAAGTACACATTAGTAAAAGCAGTATGTTTAACACACCTCCTGTGTTTGCCGTTTATACCTCTATGCTAACTTTAGAATGGATCAAAAACCTTGGAGGCTTAAAAGCTGTAGAAGAATTGAACAAGAAAAAATCAATTATTATGTACTCAGAAATTGATTTAAACCCTTTATTTAAAGGTTATGCAGCAAAAGAAGACCGATCATCTATGAACGCTACATTTACACTTACAAATGATCATTTAAAAGAAACCTTTGACACCATGTTAAAAGAAGCAGGCATCAGTGGGCTTAATGGTCATAGAAGTATTGGTGGTTATAGAGCATCAATGTATAACGCACTTTCTGTTGATAGTGTAAAAGCTTTAGTAGAAGTGATGAGTGAATTAGAAAGCAAAGCCTAAATTAATAGCTCCGTTTTCACGGGAATAAATAACATTTTTTTAATGAAAGTATTAGCAAATGATGGTGTTTCGCAAAGCGGAATAGATGCCCTTACTAAAGCAGGGTTTGTAGTAGAAACAACTACAGTAGCTCAAGAACAATTAATAAATTATATAAATACAAATACAATTACAGTATTACTTGTTCGAAGTGCAACAACAGTGCGTAAAGACTTAATAAATGCATGCCCTAATTTAAAAATTATTGGTCGCGGTGGTGTAGGAATGGATAATATTGATGTTGCTTATGCACGTGAAAAGGGACTTCATGTGATTAATACACCAGCAGCGTCATCTCATTCTGTAGCAGAATTAGTATTTGCTCATTTATATGGGCTATCACGTTTTTTACATAATTCAAACAGAGAAATGCCTCTTGAAGGAGATACTAATTTTAAAGGTTTAAAAAAAGCGTTTGCTAAAGGTATTGAACTTAAAGGAAAAACATTAGGTATTTTAGGCTTTGGACGCATTGGTCAAGCTACAGCAAAAGTTGCATTAGGTGTAGGAATGAAAGTAATTGCTTTTGACCCTTTTCTTGAGCAAGCAAATTTAGAGCTTAGTTTTTTTGATGGACAATCTATCAATTTTCATATTAAAACAATCTCTAAAGAAGATGTTTTAAAACAATCAGACTTTATAACACTTCATGTGCCAGCTCAAAAAAATTATGTTATTGGAGAAGCTGAATTTAAAACAATGAAAGACGGTGTTATACTAATTAATGCTGCTCGTGGTGGTG
>CAZECB010000289.1:0-3348 GCA_964510745.1 uncultured Flavobacteriaceae bacterium
TACACGTAATTTAATTCTCCTGAGGAAGAAACCGTTGACGTAAATAGATTTGTAACTTATAAAAAATAAAACCTACCATAGCTCCAAAAGCCATTCCACAAATAATATCTAAAGGATAATGCACACCTACATAAATACGACTATACGCTACAATTAAACTCCATATCATTAACACAAATATTAGTTTTTTATAATATTTTTTAAGTAGTAGTCCTCCAAAAATTGCTGCTGCCATTGAATTAGATGAATGCCCAGAAAAGAATCCATATCTACCACATCGTTCAGCTATAAATCGCATTCCATTTTGCAAATCTTCTTCTCTACAAGGTCGTGGGCGTTTTACTAAAATATATTTAAACAAATTAGTTATTTGATCTGTAAACGTGATCATCACAGCAATAACGAACACTAATAACAACAATGTTTTTAGGCCTAGTTTTTTATAAATCACAAATAATAGCACAGCATAAAGAGGAACAAAGGTTAACTTATTAGTAATTAATAACCATAAACTATCCCAAGTAGGGGTGCCTAAATTATTTAAAAATAAAAATAAATCTATATCGTACTCTATAAGTTGATCTATCATTAATTATTTTTTGGTATTACCACAAAGTAATTATATTACTTACTATTATTCTTTCTAAAACGTATCGACCGCACTCAACGAGAAAAAATGTTACCCTCACCTTATAATAACTCACTAGTCATCGTATCGTGAAACTTCTCTATCATAAAATGCAGACGCTTCCTCAACAAGTTGTTCTGTTTCATTAAACAATTGTTTTTCATCTTGAGCATCAAAATCTTCTAACCATTCTACTTCATCATTTTCTAAATTAATAATGAATCTAGGGAATTCTGTATGAATTACAAAAATAGCATTTGGTAAATCTGTATTATCTCCTAGTATAAATTTTGGCAACTCCATTTAAGTTATAAATTTTGATCTTGTAAAATTAAACGCTTTGTTAAATAATTAAATCGAATATACAATAAAATTGCTGCCGAAGTTAATCCTGTTAATAGTCCTAGCCAGATGCCATAGCTACCGTATACGTCTTCTTTTCCTAAAAAATAACTTGTAGGAAATCCGATCAGCCAATAGGCTACAAAGGTAATTAACGTTGGTATTTTCACATCTTGCAACCCTCTTAATGCACCAAGTACAGTCACCTGTACACTATCACTTAATTGAAATATTGCTGCTGCCAATAATAATTGTGCTGCTATTTTAATAACTTCAGCATTATCTGTAAAATTTTCAGCGTCATTTAAGTCTATATATAATGTTGGCAAAAAGTTATTAAACATTAAAAAAAGAATAGCAAATACAAATGCTAAACCTAAACCTAGTAAGAATATAGAAATGGCAATACGTCTTAATTCTGTATACGCTTTAAGTCCTTTTTGATTCCCTACACGTATCATTGCAGCGACACTTAAACCCATTGCTACCATAAAAGTCATAGTGGATAAATTAAGTGCTATTTGGTTAGCTGCCTGTGGGTTTTTACCTAAAGTACCACTTAACCATATCGCGGCTGTAAAAATAGCAATTTCAAAAAACATCTGCATGGCACTAGGAAACCCTAAGTTCATGATTTTTTTAATCATTTTATTATCAAGTACAAACAACTTTATATTGGTCACGTAAGTTTTTGATTTTTCTTTTTTGGTAAGTAACCACCATAAAAAGAAGAGCATTACAAATCTAGAGATTAAAGTTCCTAATGCAGCGCCTACAATGCCCATTTCTGGAAAACCGAACTTTCCAAAAATTAAAAGATAGTTTAATACAATATTAATAACATTAGCAATGATTGTAGCATACATAGGGTATTTAGTCATTGATAAACCATCACTAAATTGCTTGAAAGCTTGAAATATAATTAATGGCACTAATGAAAATGCTACCAAATCTAAATATGGAATCGCTAATTGCACAACCTCTTCAGGTTGTTTCATAATATACATCAATGGTTTTGCTAGTAAAATGAGTCCAAACAAAACAAAACTTAATACTGAACATAAAAACAATCCGTGTTTGAATGAAGATTTTCCTTTTATAAAATTTACTTCAGAATCTGCTTCAGCAATTAAAGGCGTTATAGCTGTAGAAAACCCAATTCCTAAAGACATTGCTATAAAAATAAAACTATTTCCTAAAGACACTGCGGCCAACTCTGCTGTACCTAATTGACCAACCATAATATTATCTACAAAACCTACAAATGTATGTCCTAGCATACCTAACATCACCGGAGTCGCTAGTTTTAAATTGTATTTAAATTCTTTCGTGTAATTTACTAACACTTCGTATTATTTTTAAAGTTACAAAGGTAGCTTTTGAATTTTGATTTTATAAGTTTTTTATTATATACTCACACAATATGCTGTATAAAAAAAGAGGAGTTTTGTAGCTCCTCTTTTATGTATATTCAATATCTAAATAAGTTATTCTTCTTCATCATTAGTTTCAGTATCTTCATCTAACAATCCTAATAAATCATTTTTCTGCAATAGATTATACCAACGTACTACTTTTTTAATATCACTCGGGTAGACACGATCTTCATCATAATCTGGTAATACATCGAAAAAATATTCTTCTAAAGTATCTTTACTATCCTTATGACTAATAGAAGTTACTTTACCAGCTTCTTTCTTTCTAATATTTTTAAATACTTCTTTTAGAGGTACTTCTTCAGTAAGTGTGTAAATTGCTATCTCACTTAATACACTAACATTACTTCTTAAATTCGCAGAAATACGTTTTCCATCTAATAAGCCTTCAGCAATAAAACCACTTCTAGTTTGTGTTACTAATTTATATAATCCAGGTTTTTCTGAAATTGCTATGATTGTATCTAAACTCATGATTTGTTTATTATTTTAATGCAGCAAATATATTGCTTTAGCTCTATTTTGAAAATATTATCGTTTCTTTTTTGCATCAGGAAATTTCATCTTATAATCGATACTTATTTTTCCTTTTGAAATGTTTAAAAGTTTTCCTTTTATTAAACGTTTTTTAAATGTTGAAATTTTGTCTGTAAACAAAATACCTTCAATATGATCATACTCATGTTGAATGACACGTGCTAATAAGCCATCAAATTCTTTAACATGAGTATTAAAATCTTCGTCTTGATATTCAATCTTAATATTTGGTTTTCTAAATACATCTTCACGAACATTTGGGATACTTAAACACCCTTCATTAAATACCCACTCTTCCCCTGTTTCTTCAAGTATTTTAGCATTAATAAATGTTTGCTTAAATGCTTTTAACTGTTTTTTCTCTTTATCAGATAATCGTGTTTTTCCTTCCGTATCAAACTTTTT
>CAZECB010000290.1:0-3342 GCA_964510745.1 uncultured Flavobacteriaceae bacterium
AAATATTTTACATTAAAGATTGGAGATATTATCTTTACAGGAACTCCAGCTGGAGTTGGCAGGGTGGTTGCTAATGACAAGTTAAAAGGATTTATAGGTGAAAACGAAATGTTTTCAATAACAGTAAAATAAATTTATGGAGCAATATTACAAATTAGATAGAGTACGTGAATTGGCAGATAATGATGCAGAGTTCATAGAAACTTTAGCACTTACTTTTTTAGAAGAAGTTCCTGAAGATGCCGCGCTTCTAAAAGTTGCAGTTGCTAGTAAAGATTATAAGGCAGCGTATCAATCTGCTCATAAAATGAAACCTACTATTGATTTGTTTGAATTAGGTGTGCTTGATGATTTAATTGAAGTACAAGACTGGGGGAAGTTTGAAAAAGTAGGAGACGATGTATCTCATAAATTAGAAATTGTTTTAACTGCTATTGATAAAGCAGTGGAGGAAATAAAACAAGATTTTAACGTCTAATGCAAGCAGAAATAATTACCATTGGTGATGAAATTCTTATTGGTCAAATTGTAGATTCTAACTCTGCTTTTATAGGTAAAGAACTTAATAAAATAGGAGTTTCTGTATATCAAATTACATCTATTCAAGATGATAAAAAACATATTTTAAAAGCATTAAAAGAAGCTGAAGCTAACGCAGATATTATTATTTTAACAGGAGGCTTAGGACCTACTAAAGATGATATTACAAAAACAACCATTGCAGAATATTTTGATGATACTTTAGTGCAAAATGAAGATGCACTCCAAAATATTAAAACACTCTGGAAACGATATATTAAACAACCGCTTGCTCAAGTCAATATAGATCAAGCATTAATGCCATCAAAATCAGAAATGCTAATCAATAAATTTGGTAGTGCCTCTGGTATTTGGATATCAAAAAACAATAAAGTATTTATTTCACTCCCAGGAGTACCTTATGAAATGAAAGCATTAATTATTGATGAGGCAATTCCTAAATTACAAGCCACATTTAAAATGCCATTTATTTATCATAAAACACTATTAGTTTATGATATAGGTGAGAGTATGTTGGCTGAACGGATTGCAGATTTTGAAGATAATCTCCCTCATTTTATTAAATTGGCATATTTGCCTAATTTAGGACGTGTGCGTTTACGTTTATCTGCTAAAGGTAAAGACAAGCAAACGGTTTTAGAGGAGGTAGAGCATCAATTAAAAAAGTTAGTACCACTCTTAGATGGTATCTTTTTTAGTTATGAAAAAAATGAACCGATTGAAGTACTAATAGGAAAACAATTAGCACAATTAGGAAAAACAATGGCTGTTGCAGAAAGTTGTACAGGAGGCAAAATTGCAGAACAAATTACAGCAAATTCAGGAGCATCTGCATATTTTAAAGGCGGATTAGTTACCTATGCCACACAATCAAAAATAGATATTTTAAAAGTAGAAGCTGCGCTTATTGATAAACACTCTGTGGTCAGCAAACAAGTTGCAAAAGCGATGGCATTAGGGGTACAGAAATTATATAATAGTGACTATGCATTAGCTACCACAGGAACGGCAGGTCCAACCAAAGGAGACTCCAGTGTAGAGGTAGGAACTGTATGTATTGCTTTAGCTACACCAACTGATGTTATTGTTGAAGAATTTCATTTAGGGCAACATCGTTTTAAGGTCATTCAAAGAGCCGTGAATAAAGCATTTGAAATGTTGCAAAAAGAAATTTTAAAAAATTGACAAATTAAGTTTGCCTACTATTAAAGAATTTGTAAATTTGCACCTCGTTTAAAAATAACAATTTTTTAAAGTTATAGTACAATGTCTAGAGTTTGTGAACTTACAGGAAAGAAAGCGATGGTTGGAAACAACGTTTCGCATGCATTAAACAGAACAAAACGTAAATTTAATGCAAACTTAATCAAGAAGCGTTTTTATCTTCCAGAAGAAGATAAATGGGTAACTTTAAAAGTATCTACATCAGCGTTAAAAACTATCAATAAAATAGGTATTACTGCTGCAATTAAAGAAGCTAAATCCAAAGGATTTTTAAAATAATAGCCAATAGTTAAACAATAAAGTAATGGCAAAAAAAGGAAATAGAGTTCAAGTAATATTAGAGTGCACAGAACATAAAGAGTCTGGTCAACCAGGAACATCTAGATATATTACCACAAAAAATAAAAAGAACACGCCAGACAGAATGGAAATTAAAAAATTTAATCCAATTCTTAAACGTATGACTGTTCATAAAGAAATTAAATAATTTAGAAGTTTTACAAACGTAAAATTTCAAATGCAACACATTTGAATCATGGCAAAGAAATCAGTAGCATCATTACAAACAGGATCTAAAAGATTAACAAAAGCTATCAAAATGGTAAAATCTCCAAAAACTGGAGCTTACATGTTTGTTGAGTCAATTATGAGTCCAGATCAAGTAAACGATTTCATCAATAAGAAATAGTATTACTTCGAAATAAAATATTTAAAGCTGCTTTCTTTTTGAAAGCGGCTTTTATTTTATATTTACGTCATACTTTAATGACAAATCTTCCGAAACAGCAAACAGGCAAGAAAGTTGTTATATAATAATTAGGGCGTTCCCCTGACGAAATTGTCAGGGCCAGGCTTTCCGCTTTATCTTTTTCAAAAAAGTAAAAGGATGTCGCTGCAATCCTTAACGCAAAACAAGTGTAATTATAATAATACCAACAAAACCATAAATGAGTTTTTTTAAAAAAATATTCTCTTCAGAAAAAAAAGAAACCTTAGACAAAGGTTTAGAAAAATCAAAAACATCGTTCTTCTCAAAATTAAATAAAGCTGTAGCAGGAAAATCTAAAGTAGACGATGAGGTTTTAGATAATCTTGAAGAAGTATTGGTTACAAGTGATGTTGGTGTAAACACAACATTAAAAGTTATAGAACGTATTGAGGTGCGTGTTGCAAAAGATAAATATTTAGGAACTTCAGAATTAAATAAAATCTTACGTGAAGAAATAGCAGGTTTATTAAGTGAAACTAACTCTGGTGAAGACACAGATTATGTGATTCCAACATTACCAAAACAAGAGGATGGATCAAAAACACCGTATGTATTAATGGTTGTAGGAGTTAATGGTGTAGGAAAAACAACCACTATAGGTAAACTAGCCTATCAATTTAAAAAGCAAGGGTTAAATGTTGTTTTAGGAGCAGCAGATACTTTTAGAGCAGCTGCTATAGATCAATTACAAGTTTGGGCAGATCGTGTAAATGTGCCTATGATACGTCAAGACATGGGAAGTGATCCTGCAAGTGTAGCCTTTGATGCCTTACAATCAGGAGTTAATCAAAATGCAGATGTTATTATTA
>CAZECB010000291.1:0-3333 GCA_964510745.1 uncultured Flavobacteriaceae bacterium
TTTGCTAATATGCTATCTATAGGAAAAAAGTAATATCAAAAAACTAAACTACTAAATATGTCAACCAAACCACCAAAAGAAAAATGGAGTAAACTCTACTCCTTAGTACTAATTGCTAATGTAGTTTACATTATTTTATTCTATTTAATAACAGCAACATTTTCATAGGCATGCAACTAAATTGGATAGACTGGGTCGTATTAATCGCTACATTATTATTTATTGTACTTTATGGTACATGGAAAACAAAAGGAAGTAACAGTGTACAAGATTATATAAGAGGAGGTAACCAAAGTAAATGGTGGACTATAGGATTATCTGTAATGGCAACTCAAGCGAGTGCTATTACATTTTTATCAACTACAGGTCAAGCTTATGCTGACGGCATGGGCTTTGTACAGTTTTATTTTGGATTACCTATTGCAATGATTATTATTTGCTTAGTATTCATACCATTGTACCATCGTTTAAAAGTATTTACGGCTTATGAGTATCTCGAAAAACGATTCGATTTAAAAACACGAACACTTGCTGCTATTATATTTTTAATTCAAAGAGGTTTAGCTGCTGGAATTACCATATTTGCACCAGCTATAATATTATCTATTGTATTAGGTTGGAATATTATATATCTTAATATTGCTATAGGAGTTCTTGTTATTATTTATACGGTTTCTGGTGGTACCAAAGCAGTTAATGTTACACAAAAGCAACAGATGATTGTGATTTTTGCAGGTATGTTAGCTGCATTATTCATTATTTTAAATTTAATTCCTGACGATGTTTCTTTTACAAAGGCTTTAGATATTGCTGGCGCTAGTGGCAGAATGGAGATTTTAGATTTTTCTTTTGACTTAGAAAACAGGTATACCGTATGGACGGGTTTAATTGGTGGTACTTTTTTGATGTTGTCCTACTTCGGTACAGATCAAAGTCAAGTACAACGCTATTTATCTGGAAAATCCATGAAAGAAATGCAACTAGGCTTGCTCTTTAATGGTTTGCTTAAAGTACCAATGCAATTTTTTATTTTATTGGTAGGAATAATGGTATTTGTATTTTATCAATTTAATCCTGCTCCATTAAATTTCATAGATTCATCAACTAAAGCTGTTTTATCTTCAAAATATTCACAAGAATACCAAAAACTTCAACAGAAGCAAATTGCGCTCTTTAATCAGAAAAAAGAGTTAAACCTGCAATTAGCTAAAAATGATAATGAAGCTACTAGGAAAAATTTAATTGTATTAGATAGTATTGAAAGAACACATCGTACAGAATCAAAATTCTTAATTAAAAAAGCAATTGATCCTATTTACGAAAATGATTATAATAAACTTAGTGCTGAAGTATTAAGTCTTAAATCAAATCCTAATAGTGATGTCTATAAGGAAAAACAAGCCGAATTAAAGGCTTTATATAGTGAATCTGGCAAAGATACTAAGACTAATGATAGAGATTATATGTTCATCACGTTCATATTAAAAAACCTTCCTATTGGTCTCATAGGTTTATTATTGGCTGTAATCTTGTCTGCTGCAATGTCTTCTACCGCTTCTGAAATTAATGCTTTAGCAACTATTACTTCAATTGATTTATATGGAAGAAATCAAAAAGAAGAAAGAGACGAAACTCATATGGTGAAAGTTACTAAATGGTTTACTTTTGGATGGGGAGTTGTAGCTATCATTATTGCATGCTTTGCCAACTTAGCAGAGAATTTAATTCAGTTAGTTAATATTATTGGGTCTATATTTTATGGTAATATTCTAGGAATCTTCTTGCTAGCGTTTTTCTTTAAATTTGTAAAGGCAAATGCTGTATTTATAGGCGCAATAATTACTCAAGTTATTGTTATTATTGGCTGGTGGTTTGATTGGATGCCTTACTTATGGCTAAATTTATTTGGTTGTGTTTTAGTGATTTTCATAACTATATGTATTCAAATGTTTACTAAAACGACTCCTCCAGATAATGATGATTCAACTGAAATAATTACAAATTAAAACTTAATACGATATTGTATATATAAAAAAGCTTCAACACAATTGTTGAAGCTTTTTTTATTCTTAAAAGAAAACTAATTTACTTAGCTCCCCACTCTTTAAGTGAATCTTTATTTAATTTGATATAATCTGTATTACCAGCAGTAGTTGCATGCTTTAGTGAATTTTTAGCTGCAGCAATAGCACCTTTTTTATCTCCAGCTTTAGCATAAATTAAAGATTGCTGTCTTAAATACCAAAAACGAGGTTGTTCATTGGTCATACTTACAGCTTTATCAATCCAAGTTTTAGCTTTAGCAATATCTTTATCATTTTCTAAGTAATATACAGCAGATGCATAAAAATCATTTGCTCCTGGTCCTGACATAGTCGCATCAATACTTGCTAAAACAGCTTTTTCTGTTGGTGTTTTAAAGGTTACACCTACATAAGTGTTTTCCCATAGCATCCCTAATACAGCAGAATCGTTAGTTAAATCATCAAAAGTCATCGTGTACGATTGTATCGTCATTGGCATTTGTATTGGAGATACAGTAGTTTTTGCTGCTATTTTTGTAGCATCCCAAGTTTGTGGTAATCCACCGCCATCAGCTTCAGTATAAAAGTACACTTCCCATGATGTTTTATTTGGCTTTGTATAAACAGCATAAGATCCTGCTTTTAATGCCTGACCATCTACAGTAACATCTGTACTAAACGTAATTTTTGTTCTTGCATTAGCTCCTGTTCTCCAAACAGCATCAAAAGGCACTAAGTTTCCAAAAATCTTTCTTCCTCGCATTGCAGGTCTAGAATATTCCAGAGTAACATCGGTCAATCCAACTTTCTGTTCTACTTTAGAAAATGGACTTGGTTGTGGGGTTTCAATTTGTGCATTTACTGAATACGATGCCACAAATGCTAAGGCAATTAATACTAACTTTTTCATTGTTAAATGATTTTAATTCGGATTATAAATTATTCAAGGCATAAAATTACACAATTTTAGCCTTAACCAAAACTTAAAAGAAGAGATTGTATCTTTACAGAAATTTTCTATTAAAAATGAAAAAATATACTGCTGAATTTTTAGGTACGTTCATCATGATTTTTTGTGGTTGTGGTGCTATGGCTATTAATGATATTACTGGAGCTATAACCCATCCGGGAGTAGCAGCAAGTTGGGGTTTAGTGGTTATGGTGATGATCTATGCCTTTGGGGAAATATCGGGAGCGCACTTTAACCCTGCTGTCACTATTGCTTTTGCGTATGCCAAAAAATTTCAATGGAAGGAAGTTCCTAAATATATTGTTTTTCAATTCCTAGGAGCATTATCAGCAGCTTTAC
>CAZECB010000292.1:0-3323 GCA_964510745.1 uncultured Flavobacteriaceae bacterium
TAAGAGTAACGAACAAAAACTGAATACAACCTTGACTAATGTTGAAGAAATTACCACAAATTTATCAGGAATTACAGATTCTTTAGCAAATGCAAACCTTGGAGAAACTGTTACTAGCTTGCAATCTACCTTGACTAATTTTGATAGCATTTTAGCAAGTATAGAAAAAGGAGAAGGGTCCGCAGGTAAGCTATTGAACGATGATGAACTCTACAAAAACCTTAATGGTACGATGAAAGAAATGGAAGAATTATTACGAGATATTAAACTGCACCCTAAACGCTATTTTAGAATATTATCTCGAAAAGAAATTCCATATGAAAATACTGAAAAAAGTAACTAACTAACTAACTATTAATAGTAACCAACTAATGAACTTTATACCCAACATAATTTTTGCTATAGCTCTTGTATTAGGATCTGGTTATTTTATAAGAAATATAAAAAAACTAAGACGTAATATAAAACTAGGTCACGATGTAAATGTAAGTGATAACAAGCAACAACGTTGGAAAAATATGGCAATGATTGCTTTAGGACAAAGTAAAATGGTACGCCGTCCAGTTTCAGGCTTATTACATATTGTTGTTTATATAGGATTTATAATTATAAATATTGAAGTTCTAGAAATCATTATAGATGGTTTGTTAGGTACTCACCGCATATTTGCAAAACCGTTAGGTGGTTTATACGATGTACTCATAGCAACTTTTGAAATTTTGGCACTATTAGTTTTAGTAGCTGTAATTATCTTCTGGATTCGTAGAAATATTATTAAGCTTAAACGTTTTTTTAAACCAGAAATGAAAGGCTGGCCTAAAAATGATGGTAATATTATTTTGTATTTTGAAGTTGTTTTAATGACTTTATTCTTAATGATGAACGCTAGTGATGGCGTATTGCAAACCATGAATGCAGATCATTATGTACAAGCAGGAAGTTATCCAATAAGTACTTTTTTACGACCCTTATTTGAGGGAATGTCAATTAATACTTTAATTATTATTGAACGAAGTGCATGGTGGTTACATATTACGGGGATTTTAGTGTTTTTAAACTACTTATATTTTTCAAAACATTTACATATTTTATTAGCATTTCCAAATACATATTATGGAAGCTTGAAACCAAAAGGAGAATTTAATAATTTAGAAGCAGTAACTAAAGAAGTAATGTTAATGATGGACCCCAATGCAGACCCATTTGCAGTTCCTGAGGAAGGTGTAGAAGATGAAATACCATCAAAATTTGGAGCTAGTGATGTTCAAGATTTAAATTGGCTTCAATTACTAAACTCATACTCATGTACAGAATGCGGGCGTTGCACTAGCGAGTGCCCAGCAAATCAAACTGGCAAAAAGCTATCACCACGTAAAATTATGATGGATACACGTGATAGACTGGAAGAAGTAGGAAAGAATATTGATGCTAATAAAGGTGAATTTAAAGATGATGGAAAACAATTGTTAGATGATTATATTACCAAGGAAGAGCTTTGGGCATGTACATCTTGTAATGCATGTGTTGAAGCCTGCCCAATAAGTATTAACCCATTATCAATCATTTTAGATATGCGCCGCTATTTAGTAATGGAGCAATCTGCAGCACCAGTTGAGTTGAATAATATGATGACTAATATTGAGAATAATGGTGCACCATGGCCATATAATCAAATGGATCGTTTAAATTGGAAAGACGAAGCTTAAGCCTCTTAACTTAAAACTACCTGATTTTTGATGGTGTAAATTAATATGAGCAAAAAGAATATTGACAAATTATTACAAGAAAAAGTAGAAGATGGTACTAAAATTAGCCCAATGCTTCCTGCAGATGTGAAAAATTATTTAATTGATATTGATGGCACTATAGGAGAAGATATCCCTAACGAAGAACCAGAGCGTATGTTAACTGCAGAGGTGTATCCTGATGCATTATTAACTTGTAATAAGTGGTATGACCAAGGACATCAAATCTGTTTTTTTACCTCGAGAACAGAGATGCATAGAGATTATACTGAAACATGGCTTAATAAACATGGATTTAAGTATCATAGTTTATTAATGGGGAAACCACGGGGAGGTAATTACCATTGGATCGATAATCACTTAGTGAAAGCTACTCAATATAAAGGAAAGTTTACAGATTTAATTGATAAAAAAGTGACTATTCAAGTATTTGATGATAGTAAATAAAAAATAAATAAACGCAACACATTATGAGTGATGTATTAAAAGTGCCTACAATGGCAGAATTTATGGCTCAAGGCAAACAACCAGAAGTATTATTCTGGACAGGTTGTGCCGGTAGTTTTGATGATAGAGCAAAAAAAATTACTAAAGCGTTTGTAAAGCTTTTAAATAAAGCTAATGTAGAGTTTGCAGTTTTAGGTACTGAAGAAAGCTGTACTGGAGATCCTGCAAAACGTGCAGGGAATGAATTTTTATTTCAAATGCAAGCCGTTACTAATATTGAAGTAATGAATGCCTATGAAATAAAAAAAGTAGTCACCGCTTGTCCACATTGTTTTAATACTATTAAAAATGAATATCCTTCATTAGGAGGGAATTATGAAGTTGTTCATCACACACAATTTTTAAAGAGTTTGTTAGACGATGGTAGGTTGACTATTGAAGGCGGGCAATTTAAAGGTAAACGAATTACATTTCATGATCCTTGTTATTTAGGTCGTGCTAATAATGTATATGAAGCTCCAAGAGAACTAATTCAAAAACTAGAAGCAGAATTAGTTGAAATGAAAAACTGCCGTAAAAAAGGCTTATGCTGTGGCGCTGGCGGAGCACAAATGTTTAAAGAACCAGAACAAGGTGATAAAGATGTTAATGTTGAGCGTACAGAACAAGCTTTAGACATAAAACCAGATATTATCGCTGCAGGATGCCCATTTTGTAATACCATGATGACTGATGGTGTAAAAGCAAAAGAAAAAGAAGCAGATGTTCAAGTTATGGATATTGCTGAGTTGATTGCTAATGCTCAAGATTTGTAAATCGTATTAATGAGAAAAGGACGTAGATCATTAAAAGCTATTATAAAAACAGGACTTTTAATGGGCGTTTTTTATGCAATTGGAATGGCTTTATTTGACTATTTTAATAGAGAGTCATTTTCATCCCTAAAACTTATATATAATTTACTCTTTTTCGGGGGGATTATGGGATATATGTCTAGATATAAACATATTAAAGAATAGCATGTTTATTAATGATCAAATACCTATAAAAGATCTTCCTGATTTTAAACAACCAATATTTAAAGCTATAAGTAAAGCATACTTAAAAGTCATTATTTTTAATGATATAATT
>CAZECB010000293.1:0-3320 GCA_964510745.1 uncultured Flavobacteriaceae bacterium
TTTTCTTTAAAAGGGTTTAAAGATTTTTCTTTTTTTGAAACTTATAAATTTAATATAGGTGGTATTCGTAGGGGAGAACAAGTACGTATGGTGAGTTCAGGGTTTTTACATGCAGATGAAATGCATTTATTTATGAACATGTTTACATTGTACTTTTTTGCTGATGAGGTGATTCATTATCTAGGCGAAATTAATTTTGTAATTGTATATTTTGGAAGTTTAATTGTGGGTAATTTATTATCATTTTATTTCCATAAAGAAGAGTATCACTACAGTGCCGTTGGAGCAAGTGGCGCAGTCACAGGAATCGTATATTCTGCCATTTTACTAAACCCAGGAATGAAATTGAGTTTTGTTTTTTTACCAATGCTTCCTATTCCTGCTTATGTATTTGGAGTAGGTTATTTATTGTATTCTATTTACGGTATGAAAAAACGAATAGGTAATATTGGTCATGATGCTCATTTTGGAGGTGCCATAGGAGGCTACATAATTACTTTAATTTTAGCAAGTTGGATATTTAGTGAAAACCTACTTATGGTTGGCTTACTAGCTGCACCTATATTAATTCTATATATAATGAAGCGCACAGGTCAAATTTAAAATTCAAATCAATTTAAAAGCTCAGCTATTTTATTTTCTAATGCTTGCCCTCTTAATCGTTTTGATACAATGACTCCGTTTTCATCTAATATAAACGTTGCAGGTATAGCATTTACATTATATAATTTAACTACAGGATCATTAAAATAGTTTAGGTTAGACACATGATGCCAATTAAGTTTATCATCATCAATAGCCTTTAACCAAGCTGCTTTAGGCTCTCTTTGTCCAGATCTCCCGTCAAGAGAAATACTTATAATTTCTAAACCTTTATCGTGAAACTTATCATAAACTCTAACTACGTTTGGGTTTTCACGTCTACAAGGTGCACACCAAGCTGCCCAAAAATCAATAATAGTTGCTTTTCCTTTAATATCATTTAACGAAATAGTTTTCCCTTCAGGTGTGGTTCCAGAAAAATCAGGAGCTATTTTACCAATATTTACTTTTTCTTCAGCTTCTTTACTAGCAATTAATAGTCTTAATTTATTAGCAATGGTTTTATTATTAGAGTTTTTGTTAATAATAGCATCTAAAGCAGTTAAGTTCTTTTTTAGCTTATCTATATTCATAGGTTGGCGAGATGTATTTAAATTACCTAGCAATAGTAAGGAGATATCTAATTCAGAATGCATGTTTACAAAATCATGAATATAATTATTTAAATCTTGATTAAGTATTGTTTTTTTTTTAGCTAGTTCATTAAAAACAGTATTATCGTTATTACTTCTAGCAGAATTCATCTCAGCTCTTAATTCTTTAATCGTCTCTGATTTCTTTCTTATTTCATTAGTGTAAACTGTAAATGCAGTATTATTTTTTGGACCATCAACTTTCGAATATTGAATGCTGTCTTTGTAAATTTCAATAGTCATATGACCTGGTTCTAAAACAATAGGTAGTAACCCAGGAACACTATTAATTGATAAATTTCTTATAGCAGAGTGTGCCGTAGTACCTCTAAATGTGAATTTTTCATTAACAATGATTGCAGTATCAGTTATAACTGCTGCTCGACGACTAGTATTAGGATCTTTTAAATAAGCCCTAACACCATTATAAGTACCTTTTGCAATCACATTAATTTCATAAACATTAGGAGGTAAAGGTTCTACCTTGTTACAAGAAAAAACTAAAATGAGTAAGACGAATAATGTAGTCAACTTTTTCATGGTCTAAATTTTTAATTTATTTTAATTATAACTATAGCCGCATTACAATTTTACTACTTTTGCTGAAACTTTTCAAACAAATTATGATAATTAATGATACAATTATTGCCTTAGCCACTCCATCTGGAGCTGGAGCCATAGCAATTATTAGATTATCAGGGACAAACGCAATAACTATTTGTGAATCATTTTTTAAATCAATTAATGAGAAAAATTTAAGTAAACAACAGACTCACACGATACATTTAGGCCATATAGTTGATAGAGATAAAGTTTTAGATGAGGTTTTAGTGTCTGTGTTTAAAAAACCAAATTCATACACAGGAGATAATGTGATTGAAATATCTTGCCATGGTAGCTTGTATATACAACAAGAGATTATTCAATTATTTCTTCGTAATGGGTGTCGAATGGCAAGTCCGGGAGAATTTACTTTACGTGCGTTTTTAAATGGAAAATTAGATTTAAGTCAGGCCGAAGCAGTAGCCGATTTAATTTCTAGTGATAATAAAGCGTCACACCAAATAGCCATGCAGCAAATGCGTGGCGGATTTAGTAATGAGATAAAGATACTTCGTGATGAATTATTGAATTTTGCATCGCTGATTGAGTTAGAACTTGATTTTGCTGAGGAAGATGTGGAGTTTGCAGATCGAGAACAGTTTAAAAGTTTAATAGCTCGAATTACCAAAGTATTAAAACATTTAATTGACTCATTTTCAATTGGTAATGTGATTAAGAATGGAATCCCGATAGCTATTGTAGGTGAACCTAATGTTGGAAAATCTACTTTACTCAACGCTTTACTTAATGAAGAAAAAGCTATTGTTAGCGATATTGCAGGAACCACTAGAGATGCTATTGAAGATGAAATAGTGATTGAAGGTATAGGCTTTAGATTTATTGATACTGCAGGGATAAGAGATACTAAAGATGTTGTAGAGAGTATTGGAATTAAAAAAACCTTTGAAAAAATAGATCAATCTCAAGTGATCATTTATTTATTTGATGCTAGTATTATTTTGAATGATAATGAGAAATCTCATCATTTTTTATTAGAAATTGAAAAGATTAAAAATCAGTATCCACAGAAACCACTAATTATAATAGCGAATAAAATAGATTTACTTTCAAGTGATCAAATCTCAGATTTGAAATCTCAAATTCCAAGCCTAAAACTTATTTCAGCTAAGAAAGATAATGGTGTGGATGATTTAAAAGAAAGTCTTTTAGAGTTTGTAAATACAGGCGCGCTAAAAAATAATGATACTATAGTCACTAATTCTAGACATTATGATGCACTAATAAAAGCACTTGCAGAAATACAAAAAGTGAAACAAGGAATGGATGTAAACCTTTCTGGAGACTTATTAGCAATTGATATTCGACAAGCATTATATCATTTTGGCGAAATCACCGGAGAAATCACATCAGATGATCTATTAGGGAATATTTTTGCTAATTTTTGTATTGGTAAGTAACCTCACTTACTAAACAAATATCGATCTTATTTTAAACATAACAAAACCCTTATATTTAAAAGGT
>CAZECB010000294.1:0-3300 GCA_964510745.1 uncultured Flavobacteriaceae bacterium
ATAAAAATGATATGGATTATAGTTTAAAAAATACATTTATTGCTAGAGCTTTAGGTAGTGTTTTACAACTAAGATATACTGAAACGTTGAGAGAAGATGAAGGAGGTACATATGGCGCTAGTGCTTTTGCAAGAATGACAAAACGCCCTACTAGCGAAGCATCATTATCTGTGTTTTTTGATGGTAATCCAGATAAAATTGAAAGCCTAGTAGCTATTGTTCATCAAGAAGTTAAAAAAGTAGCTAATGGAGAGATTAAACAAGAAGATTTAGATAAAGTGCTTGCTACTATTATTAAAGATAGAAAGGAGCAACAAGATTATAATAGATATGATATGACTTTACTAAGAAACTATTTCCGTGAAGGTTATAATATGAATGACACTAAGAATTTTGAAAATATTGTCAATTCTATTAAGGTTTCAGATCTTCAAAATTTCACAAAAGCGATTTTAAAAGATGGAGAACAATATGAGATAGTTATTAAACCAAAAAAATAATATTTAAAAGATAATAAATTTATAAAAAGCAAGTATTTATGTTTAATGAATACTTGCTTTTTATCTTATTAATAAACATTTTTTTGCAATTTATACCAGTTTTAATGCAGTATCACGTGTTTTATTTAAAAAAATGATCATTTTATGTATTTTCGAGTAATTAATTGATATTTAAATAGTCTAAATCTTAAAGAAATAACTTTTATATAGTAATGTTACTAATTTCTACACTTGAACAATACACTATGGGGAGCAAGATAATACTTGCTGTATTCTTTTTGGCAATTGCATTAATGCTTTTGCACTATTCCATTAAAATGGTAGAAATGGGCTATGTGTTAAAATATAGAAGACCTTTATATAATCATTTCTATTTATTTTTAAAAAAGTTGACACCTAATCAGCTACATATTTTAGAAATACAATTTTCATTTTATAAAAAACTTAATGATAAGGAAAAAAGGCATTTTGAACATCGCGTAGCTCAGTTTATAAAAGATAAACAATTTATTGGACGAAATGAATTAGAAATTGATGATCAAAAAAAAGTACTGATTTCTGCCACGGCAGTAATGCTTACATTTGGTTTTAGAGATTTTTACATTGGTTTAATTGATAAAATATTTGTGTATCCTAGCGATTTTTATTCTGTTACAAATCAAGAGTATCACAAAGGAGAGTTTAACCCAAAATTAAAAATATTAGTTCTTGCTTGGGATCATTTTAAGCAGGGTTTTGATGTTGAAGATGATAAAATAAACTTAGGTATCCATGAGTTTACGCATGCAATTCATTTTAATACAATGAAAGAGCATGATGTTAGCTCTACTATTTTTGGTGATTCGTTTAAGGAGCTTACAGAATTACTAGCTCTTAATGATAGTTTAAGAAAAGAGTTAGTAAATTCTAATTATTTTAGATCATACGGATATACAAACCAGTTTGAGTTTGCTGCAGTTGTAATTGAGAGCTTTATTGAATCTCCATTAGAGTTACGTTCACAATTTCCTTCAATTTACGGTAAAGTGAAACAGATGCTTAATTTTAATTTTGCAGGATACTAGCCATTAGCAATTTTCCTTAAATCTTTTATTGTTTCGATTTGTGTATTGCTTTTAAATACATAACTACCTGCTACAAGCACATCAGCACCTGCATCAACTAATTGTTTTGCATTTTTATTAGTGACGCCACCATCTATCTCAATTAAAGTTGAAGCTCCTCTACGATTAATTACTTCTTTTAATTGTGTTACTTTAGTATACGTATTTTCTATAAAGCTTTGCCCTCCAAAACCTGGATTTACACTCATTAGGCATACTAAATCAATATCATTAATCGTGTCCTCTAATACATTTATATTAGTATGTGGGTTTAATGCTACTCCAGCTTTCATTCCCTCAGCCTTAATAGCTTGAAGTGTGCGATGTAAATGTGTACAAGCTTCATAATGTACTGTAAGGATATTGCTTCCTAGATCTGCAAATATTTTAATATATCTGTCAGGATCTACAATCATTAAGTGAACATCAATTGTTTTTTTAGCATGTTGTGCAATAGCTTTTAAAACAGGCATTCCATAAGAAATATTAGGAACAAAAACGCCATCCATAATATCAATGTGAAACCAATCGGCATCACTAGTATTTACCATTTCTACGTCACGTTGAAGATTACCAAAATCTGCTGCTAAAATTGAAGGTGCTATTAATTTAGAATCCATTATATTTTATTTAAAAGCAAAAATAAATTAAATATTAGGTATGTACTTAACTTTCAATAAAAGTTTCTAAAAGTTTACAGCTTTGATAGCACATTTCGTTTCAGATTGCTTTATCCACGACAAGTACTCTTCTAGTTGTTTAAATTGCTTTGATGAATTTATAATAGAAAAACCTGTTTCATAGTCTTCAAAAATACGCCCAGGTATATTAATGTCTAAAACTTTAATAATATGATGATGTCTTTTATCTATGCATATCTTATCATAAAGACTATAAACCTTATTATCTTCCCCTTCTATTATTTGAAGAAAATTACCGTTTTTATAAATAAGTACACCAGTAATATCCAACTTAATGTTGTTTTCCTTAGTTAGCTTAAAAAGTTGATCTAACTCAATAGAATTACCTTTAGATATATTACTAACATAGCATACGGCTTTAAACATAAATTGATTTTAAGTTTAATATACTAAAAAAAAGTGAACCCCCGGTAATCAGCCGAGGGTTCTTTCATCAATCAAAAAACGAACAGTTATGTAACTGTTTGTAGTGTTTATTTAGACGTAAATATAGCTTAAAACTAACAAAGTATTAGCAATAAGAATATTTAACTAGCCTAAATATGTTTTTAATATTTTACTTCTAGATGTATGTTTCAATCTACGAATAGCTTTTTCTTTAATTTGACGAACACGTTCACGTGTTAAATCAAAAGTTTCACCAATCTCTTCTAAAGTCATAGGATGTTGATTTCCTAGACCAAAATATAAACGAATTACATCTGCTTCACGAGGTGTTAATGTCTCTAGAGCACGCTCTATTTCGGTACGTAAAGATTCGTGTAATAAATCACGATCTGGGTTTGGAGATTCTCCACTACGCAATACATCATAAAGGTTAGAATCTTCCCCTTCTACTAAAGGCGCATCCATACTTACATGACGTCCAGAATTTTTCATAGATTCTTTAACATCATTAATGGTCATATCTAATTCCTTTGCAATTTCTTCAGCACTTGGTGGGCGCTCATGGGATTGCTCTAAAAAAGCATAAGTTTTATTAATTTTATTAATAGA
>CAZECB010000295.1:0-3299 GCA_964510745.1 uncultured Flavobacteriaceae bacterium
TTAAAACCACCAATTATTTCATCAAATACAATTAAATCTTTAGGGAATAAACTATCAAAAATGCCTTGTTTAATTAAATTTTTAGGCGTGTCTATAACAACATTATCCTCTGTCATTACAATCATTTTATCACATAATTGAATGGCTAAATCAATTTCATGAGATGAGAATAAAATGGTTTTTTGAGTATCTTTAGTTAGTTTTTGAAGCAATTTTAAAACATAGGCTTTATGATACATATCCAAATGTGTTGTAGGTTCATCTAAAATAATTAAAGCGGTGTCTTGAACCAAAGCTCTTGTAATCATTACTTTTTGTAATTGCCCATCACTTAACTCATAACAGCGTTTGTCTTTTAAATTTTCAATATTAGTAAGCTCAAGTGCATTTTTGATAATAATTTTATCAGATTCAGATAAATTACCTACCCAATTGGTATAAGGTTGCCTCCCTAAAGCAACCAATTCGGACACTGAAAGATTTTTAGATGCAACTTGTTCAGTAAGCACTAAACTCAATACTTTAGCTAAATTAATTGTATTGTAGTCATTAATACTTTTATCAATTATAGAAACATGACCACTCATTAAAGGCTGCACTTTAGTCAAGGTACGAAGCAAGGTTGATTTCCCGATACCATTAGCACCAACTAACCCAACCAATTCACCTTGTTGCAATTCTATATTAATATGAGATGCAATTATAGCTTCAGATTTTTTATGCTTATAGCCAATAGTCAAATTTTCAGTTTTTAAAACAATATGTTGATTTTTGTTACTCATCAAAATACCATTTTTCGTTTTCTAACTAATAACCAAATTACTATTGGAGATCCTACTAAAGAGGTTATAGCATTAATAGGAAGCGTATAATCACTAGTTGGTAATTGCGCAATACTGTCACAAATAAGCATTACTATAGCGCCAAATAAAAATACAGCGGGGAGTAATATTTTATGATTGGAGGTATGAAATACTTGACGTGTTATGTGCGGAATGGCTAGGCCAATAAAAGCAATAGGCCCTGTAAATGCTGTAATAGTCCCTGCTAGTAAACTTGTAGATAGAATAATTAGTATCCGACTTTGTTTTATATTCAATCCTAAACTCTTCGCATAATTTTCACCTAATAATAAGGTGTTTAATGCTTTAATAGCAAATATACTTAATAACAATCCAATACTATAAATAATAAATAAAACTGATATTTCATCCCAATTTAAATTTCCAAGGCTTCCAACTCCCCAGAAAAAATACTGCTGTAACTGTTCTGCAGAACTAAAATAAGACAATACACTTACTATAGCTGCAGTAATACTGCCAAACATTAACCCTATAATAAGGATTGCCATAGTATCTCTTACTCTTGTAGATACTAATAATACAGTAAGAAGAACTAAAAAACTTCCTAAACTTGCAGCAATCACTAATGTCCATTTTGATATTAAAAGCCCTGCCATAGCACCTCCAAAAATTGAAGCTCCCATAATCACTAAAGCAACACCTAAACTAGCTCCAGAAGTAATTCCTAGTACAAAAGGACCCGCCAATGGATTTCTAAATAGAGTCTGCATCATTAACCCAGAAATGCCTAATCCAGACCCAACAATAATTGCCGTTATTGCTTTAGGTAACCTGTATTCATTAATAATTATAGATGTATTTTTAGCAGTGTCACTTTCAATTAAACTATTAAAAACATCACTCAAAGAAATTGATGTAGAGCCTAAACTAATATTTCCAACGAAGCATAGTAATAAAACAAACCCTAGAATTATAAATGAGAAACGATATGTTTTTTGGTTAATCACCTATTTTAATGCTTTGAAGAAAAAGGGTTTGTAACCAGTTAATAACTCAGGATGTGCAATAGATATAATATCTTTTAAAATAAGATCTGGGCGTAGCGGACCTAATTCAAAATACATTAATCCACCTGTAGCTCCTAAACTATTGGTATATGTATATACTTTATTGTTTTTGTAGGCATTAAAAAAAGAGTACCCTTTGTTTTTTGAAACCATTTCTGCTTTGGTATTAAAACTTCCAGCTCCAATCCAAAATTGAGCGTTTTGTGCTTTTACCAATACGTTTTCAAAATTAAGTTGCAAGCTACCTGTATTTTTAGTGTCTTTCCAAAGATATTCAGTATTGGCATCTTCTAAATATTTTGCAACGAAACTATTTCCTCCTGGAATATTCCAAACATCTTTAAATGTAGACCCTGACAATACTGTGGGCTTCTCTTTAACCTTTGACGCAATTTGCTTTGCTTCCAAGTAATCTTTTTCTATGGTTTCAAATATGTCATTAGCTTCTTTTTCTTTATCAAAAAAAGTAGCGATAAACTTTATCCATTCTGCACGTCCTAATGGATGTTGCTCAGTCCAAGCACCATCTAAAACAACAGGAATACCAAATTTTTCGATTTTATCTAATGTTTTATTATTCCCGTTGACGGAAAAACCAATAACTAAATCTGGATTTAATTCTAAAAGTAATTCCATATTAATCTCTAAATCGTTATTGAGATCTTTTATTTTTCCATTATTGACATTTGCTCTTGTTTTTTCTGAAGAGATATAATTTGTATTTGGGAAACCAACTAACAAATCATCAATATTTAAATATTCTAAAGAAGGGATATTTGTGGTAGACATAACGACTACACTTTTAATTGGAAGCTCAATTACAATATTGTTTTCACCTTCTTTTTGGGCACTACTTTTATCTTTCGTTATTGTGTAAGTGTAAGTTTCTTTACTATCTGGCCAAGGTGAAGTGACTTTTATTTCTTTGTAGCCATCATATTTAGTAATTGTAAACCCTTTAGCATATTTAATGTCTTCAACAATTCCGTTTATGGATTCTAATGCTATTGTAGTTTCTTTATTTTCTTCTTTACAAGAAAATAAAAGGAAAGTGTATAATATACTAAAGGTTAAAAACCGCATAAGGTAAAATTAGAAATCAAAATTCGTTATTTTTTTTGTAATACGGTCTACATAAAATTACTTTTGAAAAATAAACTTATTTAGTATGAATTTTTTATGTTCTTGGAGTGGTGGTAAAGATAGTTGTTATGCATTTTATAAAGTACTACAATTAGGACATGAACCTAAAGCACTTTTAAATGTAATGAATGAGTATGGAGATCGTTCTCGCTCACATGGAATCCCTAAAAATATCCTTTTATCACAAAGTGAATCAATAGGTGTGCCTATTCATTTTTTTAATAGTACTTGGGAAGACTACGAAGTTAATTATATCAAACATTTAAAAACTTTAGTTAATGAGTAT
>CAZECB010000296.1:0-3278 GCA_964510745.1 uncultured Flavobacteriaceae bacterium
TATAAATTTTGTATCTTGTTTTAACTCAACATTCAATTCTTGAGCTAAATTAATTCCTACATCACTTATATCAACACCAGTACATTGAGCTCCCATCTTACTCCAGCTCAACGTATCTTGACCAAAATGACATTGTAAATGCAGTAAAGATTTTCCTTGAACATCTTTAAGCGCATCAAGCTCATACCATTTTAAAGAATTTTCACCTTTTATAAAAGCATCTACATCATACATATCACTTTTAGAATGTATTTTAACTTTCTCATTTCAGGTCTTCTTATTCGTTTCAAAATACTCCTTATTAGAACTCATAAAATTATCTTAAACCCCAAAAATAACACAAATATTATCATTTCAACATCATTTCTGTTCATTACATTTGCAAAAATATAAATTAATTATGCGTTATTTAATCATCTTATTATTAGCAATTTTAACTATTTCATGTAAATCAGAAAAAAACAATTCTGAACATAATACAGAGCAAATAACGTCTTTAACTACAGCTCAAAAAATAGCAAATGCTCATGGATATGAACATTGGAATAAAGTTTCAAAAATTGATTTTATTTTTAATGTAGATCGCGGTGAAAATCATTCTGAACGTTCATGGCAATGGCAACCAAAAACTAATGATGTTACTCTTATCACAGGAAATGATACTATTAGTTATAATCACAAAAAAGTAGATAGTACTAATTTACGTGCAGACCAAGGGTTTATAAATGATAAATATTGGTTACTAGCTCCTTTTAATTTAGTTTGGGATGAAGGTATTACTATAACCGAAGCTGGTAAAACTAAAGCTCCTATTAGTAAAACATCTTTAAACAAAATTACACTCACCTATTCAAATGAAGGAGGTTATACACCAGGAGATGCTTATGATTTTTATTATGGTGATGATTATTTAATTAAAGAATGGACATTCAGGCAAGCTAATAAGCCAGAACCATCATTAACCACTGCATGGGGTAATTATCAAGATTTTAATGGTATAAAAATAGCAACAGAACATACTAGAGATGGCGGTGGTTTTAAACTTTATTTTACAGACGTAAAAGTTCAAGTTAACTAAAATAATCTTACTTTAAAAATTCCTATTTTTGTGTGAAACCTAAACACAAAACTAGTGTCTATATATCAACCTCATCTTGAATTTGCAAAACAACAAGACGAATTAGATGATCTTTCTAAATATAGAAATCAATTTTATATTCCTAAAGATAAAAACGGAAATGAATTAATTTATTTCTGTGGAAACTCTTTGGGTTTACAACAAAAGTCCACAAAGTCATATATTGATCAAGAGCTACAAGATTGGGCTCATTTTGGAGTTGAAGGTCATTTTGAAGCTAAAAACCCTTGGCTACATTATCATGAGTTTCTAACAGATAATATGGCAAAAATAGTAGGCGCAAAACCTATTGAGGTTATCATAATGAATACGCTTACTACAAATCTTCATTTAATGATGGTGTCGTTTTATAAGCCTACAAAAACACGTCATAAAATTTTAATTGAAAGTGATGCATTTCCTTCAGATAAATATGCGGTAGAATCTCAACTAAAACATCATGGTTTTGATAATAAAGAAGGTTTGGTATTATGGAAACCTAGAAAAGGCGAAACAAGTTTAAGAACTGAAGATTTAGAAGAAATTCTTGAAGAGCAAGGTGATGATATAGCTCTAGTTATGGTTGGAGGAGTTAACTATTACACAGGGCAATTTTTAGATTTAAAAAGAATTACAGAATTAGGACATCAATTTGGATGTACCGTTGGATTTGATTGTGCGCATGGCGCAGGAAATGTAGATCTAGATTTACATAATTCTAATGCAGACTTTGCAATTTGGTGTACTTATAAATATTTAAATTCAGGCCCTGGAAGTTTAGCAGGTTGTTTTGTTCATGAGCGTCATGCTCATAATAAAGAATTAAATCGATTTTCAGGTTGGTGGAATCATAATAAAAAAACGCGTTTTAATATGCGTCAAGAGTTTGATGTTTTACCAGGAGCAGAAGGTTGGCAATTGAGCAATCCTCCTATTTTGTCTATGGCTGCTATAAAAGTATCTTTAGATTTGTTTAATGAAATAGGTATAAATAATCTCATTAAAAAATCAAAACAACTTACTGGTTATTTTGAATTTTTAATTAATAATTTAAATAGTCCTGATATAAAAATCATCACTCCTTCTAATCATAATGAACGTGGATGTCAATTATCCATTCAAGTGAAAAATGCTGATAAGAGTTTACATGATAAACTAACGCAGTCTGGGGTTATCTCAGATTGGCGTGAACCAAATGTGATTCGATGTGCTCCTGTACCACTTTATAACTCATTTGAAGATGTATATCAAATGGTAGAAAAAATGAAAGATATATTAAATGCCTAAACAACAAAATATACTCATTATAGGTGCAGGCTTATGTGGCAGTCTTTTAGCATTAAGACTTGGGCAGCGCGGCTATAATGTTACCGTTTACGAAATGCGGCCAGATTTGCGACAAGTAGATATTTCTGCTGGACGGTCTATCAATTTAGCATTTTCAAATCGGGGTCAAAAAGCAATGACCCTAGTTGGTTTAGAGTATAAAGTAAAAGACTTGTGTATTCCCATGAACGGACGACTTATTCACGACAAAAAGGGGAATACTATACTTTCTAATTACAGTGGTCGAGCGGATGAATATATCAATTCTATTTCACGAGGAGAATTGAATGCTTTATTATTAAATGAAGCTGAAAAACATAGTAATGTTAAAATTCATTTTAATAAAAAATGTAAGTCTGTAGATTTCGAAAAAACAACAGCTCTATTCAAAGACTACACCACCAAATCTGAATTTATTGAAGATGCCGATGTTATTATTGCTACCGATGGAGCAGGTTCTGCACTTCGGAAAAGTTATTACCTAGAAAAGAAGTTCTTATTTAGTTTTTCACAAGACTACTTAGCTCACGGCTATAAAGAATTAACTATTTTGCCTAACAAAGAAGGTGATTACAAAACTCATAAAAATGCACTTCATATATGGCCTAGAGGGGATTTTATGCTCATTGCATTACCCAATTTAGATGGTAGTTTTACAGTAACTTTATTTTTAAGTTATGCTGAAGGAAAATACAATTTCAACAATTTAACTACTCCAGAAATTGTAACTGAGTTCTTTAAAAAAGAATTTTCTGATGCTTTAGAGTTAATGCCCAATTTGGCTGATGATTTTTTTGAAAATCCAACAGCTCCTTTAGGTACCATAAAATGTTCA
>CAZECB010000297.1:0-3259 GCA_964510745.1 uncultured Flavobacteriaceae bacterium
AGAAGTTGACGATGGTAGAAATGCCGTAAATGTGATCCTATCTAAAGAAGAAACTTATGGAGATATTGCACCAGTACGTTTAAACACAAATGGTATCACCGCATTAGTTTCTATTACTAGAGGCTGTGATAATATGTGTACTTTTTGTGTAGTTCCTTTTACTCGTGGTCGAGAGCGTAGTAGAAACCCGCAAAGTATTATCAAAGAAATTAATGATTTAGCTAATAAAGGGTTTAAAGAAATCACTCTTTTAGGACAAAATGTAGATAGTTATCTTTGGTATGGTGGTGGTTTGAAAAAAGAATTTGTAAACGCTTCAGAAATACAAAAAGCAACGGCTACAAATTTTTCAAAACTACTACAGCTATGTGCAAAAGCACAACCAAAAATGAGAATTCGTTTTTCTACTTCTAATCCACAAGACATGTCTTTAGAAGTGATTAAAACCATGGCTAATTATAAAAATATATGTAATCACATTCATTTGCCTGTACAAAGCGGAAGCAATCGTATTTTAAAAGAAATGAATCGCCAGCACACACGCGAAGACTATATAGAGTTAATTAAAAATATTAAGGAGATACTCCCTAACTGCAGTATAAGTCAAGATATGATTACTGGGTTTCCATCAGAAACCGAAAAAGATCATCAAGATACTATAGATTTAATGGAACATGTAAAATATTCTTTTGGATATATGTATGCTTATTCAGAACGTCCAGGCACACTTGCTGAACGTAAACTAGAGGATAATATTCCTTTAACTATAAAGAAACGCAGACTTGCAGAAATTGTAGAAATTCAGCAAAAGCATAGTTTATATAGAACGCAGCAGTTTGTAGGTAAAACTATTGAAGTTCTTATTGAAAAAGTATCTAAAAAATCATCAGAGCATTGGTCTGGTAAAACAGAGCATAATACGGTTGTTGTATTTCCTAAAGAAAACTACAACATTGGTGACTTTGTATATGTAAAAACTACAGACTGTACTAGCGCAACCCTTATAGGTGAAGCTGTTAGTTATTCTGAAAATAATTAGAAAGATTCCTGCTGGAGTCTATCTTGAGCGGAGTCGAAAGACGGAAACAAATTATGGAATCAATACAAGCTATAAAACAACGTTTTGGAATTATAGGAAATGATCCTGCCTTAAACCGAGCTATTGAAAAAGCAATACAAGTAGCGCCAACTGATATTTCAGTTTTAGTTACTGGAGAAAGTGGGGTTGGTAAAGAGAGCATTCCTAAAATTATTCATCAATTATCTCATCGTAAACACGGTAAACATATTGCTGTTAACTGTGGCGCTATACCAGAAGGCACAATTGATAGTGAACTTTTTGGTCACGAAAAAGGAGCATTTACGGGAGCTACACAAACACGTAATGGCTATTTTGAAGTGGCTGATGGTGGCACTATTTTTTTAGATGAAGTCGGTGAATTACCGTTAACCACTCAAGTACGCTTATTACGTGTTCTAGAAAATGGTGAGTTTATTAAAGTAGGCTCAAGTAAAGTACAAAAAACTAATGTTCGTATTGTAGCAGCCACAAACATTAATATGTTTGAAGCCATACAAAAAGAAAAATTTAGAGAAGACTTATATTATCGTTTAAGTACTGTTGATATCCATTTACCTGCACTAAGGAAACGTAAAGATGATATTCATTTATTATTCAGGAAATTTGCAAGTGATTTTGCACTTAAATATAAAATGCCTTCTATTCGTTTAACTAATGATTCTATCAATTTACTTTTAAAATACAGATGGAGTGGAAACATTAGACAATTACGAAATGTAGCTGAGCAAGTTTCTGTATTAGAACATAATAGAGAAGTTTCTCCAGATACATTAAGGGAGTATTTACCTGATGCCGGTCAAAATTTACCTGCTGTAATTAACACGTCCAAATCTGAAAGTGATTTTAGTAATGAACGAGAAATTTTATATAAGGTATTGTTTGACATGAAAGCTGATTTGAATGACTTGAAAAAGCTCACTATGGAACTCATGAAAAGTGGAAATACTAAAGACGTACAGAAAGATAATGAAGGCTTAATTCAAAAAATATATGGAGAAAATGACACTTCAAAACTTGATGATTTAGAAGTGCTATCTCTTCCTCAAAAAAATCCTTCTGAAGTAGAAATTATTGAAAATTCACAAGACAAATATCATTTTGCTGAAGAGGTTGTTGAAGAGGAAACTTTATCTCTACATGATAAAGAACTAGAATTAATTAAAAAATCATTGGAACGCCATCACGGAAAACGTAAATTAGCAGCTGCTGAACTAGGAATTAGCGAACGTACACTATATCGAAAAATCAAACAATTTGATTTGTAAAATAATACAATTATAAGTATCATTTTCACGTTATTAAGTCAATAAACTGAAGATATTCATGAAATCATTAAAATACATATTAGTCACTTTTTTAGTAATTACATTAATAAGTTGTAAAATTAGTTTTTCACTTACTGGCGCTTCAATTCCTGAAGGTACTGAAACATTTCAAGTCAACTTTTTTCCTAATAACTCTGCTATAGTAGAGCCTGGTATTGATCAAGAATTTACAAATGCATTAAGAGACCTCATACGTGATCAAACACCACTAGATTTAGTAACCTCTAATGGTGATCTTGTTTATGAGGGTGAAATTACAGATTACAGAGTACAACCTACAAATGCCACATCCAATAATACTGCAGCGCAAAACCGTTTAACTATTCGTGTTAATGTACGTTATTTTGATAAAAGAAATCCTGATGCTGATTTTGAACGTCCATTTTCTTTCTTTTCAGATTTTGACGGTCCAGCAACATTATCTCTTAGCTTAAGAGCATCTTTACAAGAAGAAATTTTTGATCGTATTACTCAAGATATTTTTAATGCATCTTTAGCAGCAGATTGGTAATTACAATGAACGCAACAGATCTTACATATTTATTACAAAATACACAGAGCTTAAATGTTTCTCAATTTGGTGACTTAAAAACAATTATAGATGAGTTTCCTTACTTTCAATCTGCAAGAGCAGTTTATCTTAAAGGATTAAAAAACGAAGAGAGCTTTAAGTATAATCAAGAACTTAAAATTACTGCAGCTTATACTACAGATCGAAGTATTTTATTTGATTTTATTACCTCTGAACAGTTTTTACAAAATTCTATATCTAAACATATTAAACAAAATTTAGACTATATAAAAACATTGGAAGTTAATGCTATTGAAGATATTTCTGTAAATAAAAGTATGA
>CAZECB010000298.1:0-3249 GCA_964510745.1 uncultured Flavobacteriaceae bacterium
AAACTCAGACGAATAATTTATAATTCCTGAAGCAGAATCAAAATTGTCGATTATAGATATATCCGCGTTTGGAACAGATTGACAAATTACTGATGTAGGATCTCCAGTATATGTCCTATATATAAAACGTGTTGCCCCCATAATATTTATACTTCCTTGTACTAAACTATCACTATTAAATATAGAGTCATTAGCCATACTTGAAGGAATTGTTAATAATATTGCTTGAAACGGATCTGTAGTGGTATTAAATACTACAAAGTCATCTGCATTTATGCCTTCACAAAAACTTAATGTGTCATCAAACCCATCTAAATTGATTTCAGTTAATTCATCTTCAACACAAGATGATAATAGAACAGATAGACTAAAAATAATTAAAAATAATTTACGCATTTCCTATATAGAATTTAAGCAAAAATAGTGCAATTGTAAATTATAACGCTTGATATTGCTAATAATTTTATTTCACTTATTTTTGTTTTAGGTTAATGGAGCATATAATTAATTAGTGAATAATGAAACAGGTTTATTTTGATAATGCGGCAACTACGAAAATTCGTGATGAAGTTATTGAAGTGATGGTGGAAACGATGAAAAATGAATATGGAAATGCATCATCTTCACATAGTTATGGGCGTTCTTCAAAATCATTAGTTGAAAAATCTAGAAAGGAAATTGCAGCGCGTTTTAATGTGTCTCCAGGTGAAATTATTTTTACTTCAGGAGGGACAGAAGCAGATAATTTAGTATTGCAAAGTGCTGTAAGAGATTTGAGTGTAACACATATTATTACATCACGTATTGAGCATCATGCAGTCCTCCATACGCTTCAACGTTTACAATCTGATTATAATATAGAATTAAGTTATGTAAGAGTTAATTCAGATGGATTGATTGATTATGATCATTTGGAGGTATTATTAACATCCCCTAAAAAAACATTGGTAAGTTTAATGCATATTAATAATGAAATAGGAACTATAATGGACCTTCAAAAGGTTGCTGATTTGTGCTTAGGGAATGATGCATTGTTTCATAGTGATACGGTACAAACTATAGGTCATTACTCTTTAGATTTACAAGACATAACAATTGATTTTTTAGCAGCAAGTGCTCATAAATTTCATGGACCTAAAGGTGTTGGTTTTGCATTTATAAGAAAAAATTCAGGATTAAAGCCTTTAATTTTAGGAGGTGAACAAGAACGCGGATATCGAGCAGGGACAGAATGTGTTCATAATATAGTCGGACAAGATGAAGCACTTAAAATTGCTTATGAAAAGATGGAAGAGGAAAAAGGCTATATAAAAAATTTGAAAGCCTATTTTATAACACAACTAAAAGCCATTGCTCCAGAAATAAAGTTTAATGGTTGTTCTGATGATTTAGAACGAAGTACTTATAATGCGGTGAATTTACGATTGCCCGTTGATGCAAAAAAAGCGAGTATGCTTTTATTTCAATTAGATTTAAAAGGAATTGCATGCTCTAAAGGAAGTGCCTGCCAAAGCGGAAGTGTTATGAGTTCTCATGTGTTACAACAAATATTAAGTAAAGAGGATCTAGAAAAACCATCTGTACGATTCTCATTTAGTGTTTACAATACAAAAGAAGAAATAGATTATGTGGTTAGCGTATTAAAAGAGTTTATTGAAAAATAGTTAATCATAAGCTGTTTCAGGAATTTTTAATACATCAGAATAAGTGAATTCGTAATTTAAAGCATTTTTAATCTTATCATTACTGACAATTTTATATTGCAAAGTTTCAGGTGTATCAAATTCAGGAATATTGAGTCCAGTGCGTTTCGCTAATTCACTATAAAAATCGTATCGCTTTGGATGTGTATCAGCACATGCATTAAATACATCATTTTTAATCTCTTTTTTAATAATTAAATCAATAAGATTAATACAATCTACAAGATGGATTAAATTTACAAACCCATATGGATGTTTTACTGTCTTTCCGTTTCTAAAAAAGCGTGCCGGATTCCGTTTAGGACCTATTAATCCAGCAAAACGTATTATTGTTGTTGAAAGTAACCCATTATTAATATACTCTTTTTCAATTTGAGATAAAATAGCATCGTTTGTAGTGTCAGTTTCAGTAACAGTCTTGTTTAATAGTGGGTATACTGAGGTAGAACTTATAAAAATAATTTGAGAAATTGAAGCCTTTTCAAGATGAGAAATTAATGTACTATGCGCTTCTAAACTCTTGCAAGTTGTCGCAATAATTAAAATATCTGTATTTAAAAATTCTGAAATGTTTTCAGGTAAGTTTTCAAGATCAATTAAAAAAGATTGAATCCCTTTCGTCTTTAAAAGTGTACTTTTTTCTTCACTTCTCGTTGAACCATTTACAGTATGCCCTTTACTTATTAAAAATTCAGCTAAAGGAATTCCTAACCAACCACAACCTAATATGCTAATTGTTTTTTTTGACATCGAAAAATTAAGAAATTCTCGTTATTTCTATCACTTTAATTAAACGTTCAATATCTTTAGGCGTATTAAATACATTGATAGAAATGCGCAATGAAGTACCTCTAACTGAAAGATATACATTATACTTTGCTAAATTTTCAGTTAATTTTTCAATATTAATGCTGTCAGGAAGTTTTACACCAATAATATGATTTGAAAAGTAAACATCGTTTTCAAATTGAACATCTAACTTCTTGAGATAGTCACGTAACGGCTGTATTAATTGTTTATTATAAGTTTGGATGCCTTGAGGAGTCCATTGTAAAACTTGTTCTAATCCCGCTTTAAGGATTGGCATAGATATAAAATTACTAGTCTCTCCAACATTATAACGTCCAGCACCAGAAGTATAACTAGTCGTATAATTGGTTAAATTTCTAAAATCTTTAGCGTTAGAACGATTCATCCAAGATTCTTCAAGAGGAATCCCATTATTAAATTCAGAGCTAATGTACATTAACCCCATAGAGTATGGGCCAATCAGCCATTTATAACTCGCACAAATCAAAGCATCAATATGATACTTTTCAATATCCATAGGTAATGCACCTACAGATTGTGTACCATCAACAATAAACTTAGCACCAACAGATTTACATTTTTTTCCGATAGCTTCTAAATCAAAACGTAATCCAGTCATCCAATGTACAGAAGATATATTGACGATAGCAGTATCTTCATTAATGGCATCAATAAGTTTGGCATTCCAGTTTTCACCAATATGATCTAATCCTGCATCAGGTTTAATAATTTTTAT
>CAZECB010000299.1:0-709 GCA_964510745.1 uncultured Flavobacteriaceae bacterium
CTCATAATCTGCTTCAGAAACAATATTACGTTTTAGAATATCTTCTCGTGAAATATCTTCGTCATGGTCGCCCATTTCGGCTTTAGTGGCAGGTGTTATAATCGGGTTTGGGAATTTATCGTTTTCTTGCATACCATCTGGCATAGCAACGCCACAAAGCATTCGTTTTCCAGCTTTATATTCTCTTGCCGCATGACCAGATATGTAACCACGAATCACCATTTCTACTTTAAATGGCTCACACAAATGGCCCACAGCAACATTTGGGTCGGGCGTTGTTACTAACCAATTAGGCACCAAATCTTCGGTATCTTTCATCATCTGGGTTGCAATCTGATTTAAGATTTGCCCTTTATACGGAATGCCTTTTGGCATCACCACATCAAAAGCAGATAAACGGTCAGTAGCGACCATTACCAATTGGTCTTCGTTAATATTATATACTTCTCTTACTTTTCCTTTGTAAACACTTTTTTGGTTAGGGAAATTAAAATTGGTATCTATAATTGTTTTGCTCATTAATCTCTATTTTCAATTTCTTTGTATGCAGAAATCACTTTCTTCACTAATTTATGACGAATCACATCTTTATCGTCTAAATAAATCATGCCTATACCATCTACATTTTTAAGAACTAAAAGCGCTTCTTTTAAACCAGAAATAGTACGCCTCGGCAAATCTACCTGACCAGGATCACCGGTTAATAAAA
>CAZECB010000299.1:719-3203 GCA_964510745.1 uncultured Flavobacteriaceae bacterium
TACCCATACGTGTTAAAAACATTTTCATTTGGTTATGGGTTGTATTCTGACCTTCGTCTAAAATTACAAAGGCATTGTCTAGAGTACGTCCACGCATAAAGGCCAAAGGTGCAATTTGTATGGTACCTTTCTCGATATAGCTGGCTAATTTCTCAGCAGGAATCATATCACGTAACGCATCATACAAAGGTTGCATATAGGGGTCTAATTTCTCTTTTAAATCACCCGGAAGAAATCCAAGGTTTTCTCCAGCTTCCACAGCAGGGCGTGTTAAAATAATACGTTTTACTTCTTTATTTTTTAAAGCCTTTACTGCCAATGCAACTCCTGTATACGTTTTCCCTGTTCCAGCTGGGCCAATAGCAAATACCATATCATTTTTATGCATGCTCTCTACCAACTTACGTTGATTTGCTGTTTGCGCCTTAATAAGTTTCCCTCCCACACCATGAACTAATACTTGACCACTAGAATCTGATGTTGCATAATCATCACTACTTTGGCTTGTTAATACACGTTCAATTACATTTTCATCAAGCTTGTTATACTTAGCAAAATGTCTTAAAAGCATATTCATCCTTCGGTCAAATTCTTCTAGCAATTCTTCATCACCATAGGCTTTAATTTTATTACCACGTGCAACAAGTTTTAGTTTAGGGAAATATTTTTTTAGGAGTGCGATATTTGTGTTTTGAGCTCCAAAAAATTCTTTTGGGCTAATATCTTCTAATTCGAGAATAAGTTCGTTCAAATGCAAAAAGGTTTTTAGTAAATCAAAAAATACGACACTAGTCTTAATTTTTTTTCAATCATAATAGTACTTTAAAATTATAACTTACATTAATTAAAATAAAGTATTCCTAAATGAAAGGATTTATTAGATTTGTAATTACTCAAAGTTAAACAATTTTAAGTCAAACTACATTAAATAAATATCAACAATTTGCCAATGGCAATTATTACATTAACAACAGATTTTGGGGAGAAAGATCACTTTGCTGGCGCAGTAAAAGGAGCTATTTACAGCGAGCTTCCTGAAGTGAAAATTGTTGATATCTCACACTCTGTATCTCCTTTTAGCATTCCTGAAGCGGCGTATATTATTCAAAATGCCTACAGTAGTTTTCCAAAAGGTACTATTCATATAATTGGTATTGATGCAGAAATCAATCAAGAGAATAAGCATATTGCCATTAAATTAGATGATCATTATTTTATTTGTGCTAATAATGGAATTATGAGTATGGTTTGTGCAGAAATTGCTCCAGAAAAAATTGTAGAAATAAATATCCATGATAAAATAGCAACGAGTTTTCCTGTTTTAGATGTATTTGTAAAAGTAGCCTGTCACATTGCTAGAGGTGGTACATTAGAAGTGATAGGGAAACTTATAAAAAGTATTAAACCTATAAAAAATATTATTCCGTTTCTTAATGATGAAAAAAATCAAATTATAGGTCATGTCATTTATATTGATAATTATGGGAATGTAGTCACAAACATTAAGCGTTCTTTTTTTGAATTGATTCAAAAAGGACGCATATTTGAAGTATCTGCAAGAAATTATAAATTCAAAAAAGTGTATTCAAAATATAGTGATATTGTTAATTTTGACACCTCTGAAAATGAACGAAACGATGAAGGCCGTGGTTTAGTCGTATTTAATTCGTCTGGATATTTAGAAATTGCAATTTATAAGAGTAATACCACTAGTGTAGGTAGTGCCTCTACCCTTATGGGCTTAAATATGATGGATAGTATTACTGTTAATTTTTTTAAAGACTGATTTATTTATGTTTGTTAGAATTGTAAAACTAAGTATTGCTGATATTCACATTGATGAATTTTTGAATATGTTTGATGCTAAAAAAAAGTTGATTAGAAATTTTTCTGGATGTCAGCATTTAGAGTTATATCAAGATAAACACAATACAAATATTTTTTTCACGTATAGTTATTGGAATGCTGAAAGTGATTTAAACGCTTATCGTCATTCTGATTTATTTAAAGGTGTTTGGGCTAAAACAAAAACTATGTTTAATGGAAAACCTGAAGCGTGGAGTGTGGATAAATTGGTGAGTTTACCATAAAGATTGTTAATTGTTAAAAAATATTAAATACTAAAAATAAAATGTTCGCTTTACTTAAAAAAGAAATAAATTCATTTTTTGCCTCTTCAATTGGTTATTTAGTGGTAGCTATATTTTTACTTATCAATGGATTATTCTTATTTTTATTTAAAGGCGAATACAATATTTTGGATTATGGGTTTTCTGATTTATCTCCGTTCTTTTCATTAGCACCATGGATTCTTTTGTTTTTAATCCCTGCTGTTACCATGCGAAGTTTTTCTGATGAAAAACGCCAAGGTACTTTAGAACTACTTTTAACCAAACCCATTTCACGATTACAAATTGTTTTAGGAAAATTTTTTGGTGCTGTTATCCTTATTATTTTAGCCTTAATTCCAACGTTTTTGTATGT
>CAZECB010000300.1:0-1591 GCA_964510745.1 uncultured Flavobacteriaceae bacterium
AAGATTATCATAGTTTGAGTCTTGTTCTGTTGTTTTTATAAAATCCATCAATTCAAAAATACAATTTTAATTCTCAAATTGATTAAAGAATACTTAAGCTTAATTACATAAAAAAAGCTCCATGAATTGGAGCTTTTTAATTTTTTATTTAAATAAATTTATGCTATAGTATCAATAATTTTATTTAAAGTAGCACTAGGACGCATCGCCTGAGCTGTTAAATTTTCATTTGATTCATAATACCCACCAATATTAATTGATTGTCCTTGAATTGAATTTAACTCATTTACAATTTTACCTTCGTTAGATTTTAATGCTTCAAAAATTGATGTAAATTGTATCTTTAAATTATTGTCTTGAGTTTGATTAGCTAATCCTTCAGCCCAATATAACGCTAAATAGAAATGACTTCCTCTGTTATCTAACTCTCCTGCTTTTCTAGAAGGAGATTTTCTGTTTGCTAAAAGTTTTTCAGTAGCATCATCTAACGTTTCAGAAAGTATAATAGCTTTAGAGTTATTGTTTGAAGAACCTAAATGCTCTAATGATACTGCTAATGCTAAAAATTCACCTAAAGAATCCCAACGTAAATGATTTTCTTCAACAAATTGCTGTACATGTTTAGGAGCAGAGCCACCTGCACCAGTTTCAAATAAACCACCACCATTCATTAATGGTACTATAGACAACATTTTTGCACTAGTTCCTAATTCTAAGATTGGAAATAAATCTGTTAAATAATCTCTCAATACATTTCCTGTAACAGAAATAGTGTTTTTTCCATCTTTAATTCTATCTAAAGTAAAATGTGTTGCTTCAATAGGAGATAGGACCCTGATATCTAAACCTTCTGTATTATGGTTTGGTAAATATGTATTTACTTTTTTGATTAATTCAGCATCGTGTGCTCTCTCTTTATCTAACCAAAATACTGTTGGCCATTGCGTAGCTGTTGCTCTAGTAACTGCTAACTTAACCCAGTCTTGAATTGGAGCATCTTTAACTTGACACATTCTCCAAATATCTCCAGCTTCAACAGCATGCTCAATGAGTGTATTTCCAGAACTATCAATAACTTTTACAATACCGTTAGAAGCAATTTCAAATGTTTTATCATGTGATCCATATTCTTCTGCTTTTTGAGCCATAAGACCTACATTAGGCACTGTACCCATAGTTGTAGGATCAAAAGCACCGTGTTTTTTACAGAAATCTATAGTTGCTGTATAAATACCGGCATAACTACTATCTGGGATTACTGCTTTAGTATCTTGTTGTTGACCATCCGCATTCCACATTTGTCCAGAGGTACGAATCATTGCAGGCATAGAAGCATCAATAATAACATCACTAGGCACGTGAAGGTTAGTGATTCCTTTATCAGAATCTACCATTGCTAATCCTGGTCTGTTATTATAAACAGCTTCAATATCAGCTTCAATTTCTTTGCGTTTAGTTTTAGGAAGTTCTTGTAGTTTTCCTAATAAATTTCCGAAACCATTATTAACATCAACACCAACAGAATCTAAAATAGCTTCATGCTTATCAAATACATCTTTAAAAAATACAGTTACTGCATGGCCAAAAACAA
>CAZECB010000300.1:1601-3181 GCA_964510745.1 uncultured Flavobacteriaceae bacterium
CGCGAACGGCATGCCCGAAAATAATAGGATCAGATACTTTCATCATTGTTGCTTTCATATGCAATGAAAACAATACACCTTTAGCTTTAGCATCTGTAACTTGCTCAGATAAAAAATTTAATAGTGCTTTTTTACTCATTACAGAAGCATCAATAATTTCACCATTTAAAAGCGGTGTACTTGCTTTTAATACACTAGTATTTCCTTGAGTATCTTCATGTACAATTTTTACATCTGTAGCTTCAGAAAGTGTCATAGATTTTTCATTATGACAAAAATCACCATGGCTCATAGTAGCAACATGTGTTTTTGAATCTGAAGACCAAGCTCCCATTCTATGCGGATTATTTTTAGCAAAATTTTTAACGGCTTTAGGAGCTCGTCTGTCTGAGTTACCTTCACGTAAAACTGGGTTTACAGCAGAACCTTTGATTTTATCATAACGTGATTTTAATTCTTTTTCATCAGCATTTTCGGGATCATCAGGGTAATTAGGTAATTTATAACCTTGAGATTGTAACTCTTTTATTGCTGCTTTAAGTTGTGGTATAGAGGCACTTATGTTAGGTAATTTAATGATATTTGCTTCAGGTTTTTTTGCTAACTCACCCAATTCAGAAAGTGCATTGGGGATTTGTTGCTCTTTTGTTAAAAAATCTGGAAAGTTTGAAATAATACGTCCAGCAAGAGAGATGTCTCTTGTTTCTATATTAATTCCAGAAGTTGATGTAAATGATTTTATAATTGGTAACAGTGAATGTGTTGCTAATGCTGGAGCTTCATCTGTTTTTGTGTAAATAATTGTTGGGTTTTGTGCCATATGCTATTAAATTTAAAAGAAGTCACTTAATTTTTAAGAAGTGCTAATATACAAAATTAGACGTGTGTATTTTGGATACCTTTTTCTAGGTATTAAGATTTAACAAACTGATAAAAAGTAGTAAGGTATTTTGCAAAAATGATAATTAAAAACTCTTTAAATAATAATATGGAATTGTAGAGCTGTAAAAACAATGTATTTGTATAAAAAATAAAAGCCATATCAAGTATAGATTTAACTATGTTGACATGGCTTTCTTTTGAAATAATGTGACATGATCTATCTAATGTTACAATTAGCACTGGCTGTAATGAATTTTCATTCAAAACACCTTTTCAATTCAAATATAATTATTTCAAATGAAACATTTTAATAAGTAACTTTCAAAATGTATTGACTTGTTACTAAAATGTTTCGATGTACTATTTTTCTTGATGCTGTGGTTAAAAGAAATCATTTTACAGCTTTCTTCTTACTTCAAGCATTGCTTCTTATGTTATTTATTACTTTCGTTATAAGTAATTCAGAAACTTTTCTAATTAATTTATTAAACTCTGCAAGCATAATTTAAAAATTAAGAAGTCTTGATTTTTTCGTAATCTATGTATATACATAACACTAAAAACCTCAAAAAATAATACTATTAAAGAACGTTGCTTTATTGAGAATCTGGACAAACTACCGAAATAGCTTAAATTAAATTTTTTCCTTATCTCTCTAGCTAAAATAAGTGAAGGTTTTAAAAAATCAAATTTTTTAA
>CAZECB010000301.1:0-3159 GCA_964510745.1 uncultured Flavobacteriaceae bacterium
CTTTTTACGTTCACGTGATTTATCTTTTAGCAAAAATAGTTGTTTTATATATGAATTTTGAGTGCTAGTAATTTGCTTTACCATAGAAAAGCAAAAGTAACTTATTTTATAATTGATGGCTGTAAAAATATTAGTTTAACTAAGAAGTCATATACATTTTATGCAATTCATAAAACTTTTTATTAATAATTGTTATAGTTTTGCTACTGATGAAAAATAACACTAAAACCTTACCAATGAAAAAAATAGCAATTATTTTATTTGCAATGACCCTGTTTGTGTCTTGTAAACAAGAGAAGAAAACCGAAGTTACAGAAGAGATAGAAGTACAAGAAATTAAAAAGGAATATCCTGCTAATATTTCAAAAGTATTTAAAGCCCATGGCGGTATTGATGCTTGGAATAAAATGCAATCACTTACATTTGGTATGGATAGACCTAATGGAGCAGAAGTAACCACAACAAATTTAAAAAGTAGAGCGTCTTTAATTGATGCACCTAATTATATGCTAGGTCATGATGGTACTGATTTATGGGTGAAATCTAAAGATACATCTGCTTACAAAGGAAATGCTAAATTTTACAATGGGTTGATGTCCTATTTTTATGCAATGCCTTTTATTGTTGGTGATGATGGGATTATATATAAAGAAGCAAAGCCATTAGAGTTTGAAGGAACAACATATCCAGGTGTATTAATTTCGTATAATGCAGGGGTAGGTGTATCGCCAAATGATGAATACATTGTATACTATAATCCGGAAACCTACCAAATGGAATGGTTAGCCTATACGGTTACTTTTGGTAAAGATGGAAAAAGTGATAAATTTAGTTATATAAAATATAATAATTGGACTGATCTTGGAGGATTACAATTACCAAAAAGTATAGATTGGTATACTGTTGAAGAAGGTCAACCAGTAGCTAAACGTAATACAGTTGAGTTTACGCAATTAGCAATTTCTAGTGATGCTCCAGAAGCGTCTCTGTTTGCAGCTCCAGAAGGCGCTACTATGGTGAAGTAATCATAATAATTTTAGAATAAATAAAAAAGCGAGCTATTTAGCTCGCTTTTTTATTTATTTACTTTTTCTTTACGCAAAATTTTTTCCATTTTACGACCTCTTGCTAACTCATCAATTAATTTTTCTAAACGCCTACATTGCTTATACACTTCAAATTCATCTTCTATTTCTTCAATTCGGTAACCACAAACAACCCCTTTAATCATATGTGCATTACGATGAATTTTTGCTTTTTCAAAAAACGTCTTAAACGTTACTTTTTCTGCAATAAGTGTTTGTAGCTTATCTTCATCAAAACCAGTAAACCATTTTATTACTTGATGAAACTCTTCTTTTGTTCTCCCATGCTTTTCTAATCTGTTCCAATAAAGGGGATAAATAGATGCAAAGATCATATTAGCAACTTTTTCATTTTTTTCAACTGTGACTTTCATAAACTTTTATGCTTGATTAATATTCTTTCATCAGTAACTCATTTATTAAAGGTAATATTTCTACAAAACAATGTGTTGATCTGTGGTGGCATTTTATAAAAAAGACTTTACTCTTTCAAGATGAAGTCAACTTCGCAATGACCTATAAATCAAATTATTAGTCCTGATTTTTATATTTATTACTATAGCGTTTCCAAAGCTCAGTTTGATGTGTTTCTAAACTCACAGTACGCCCATTAATAAATGCATGAGTTAATTGATTGGTACGCATATCTAGCGCATCTCCTTCACTAATAAATAGTGTCGCATCTTTACCAGTTTCTAAAGTACCTAATTGGTTATCAATACCTAATATTTTAGCCGTATTAGAGGTGATGAGTTTTAAAGCATCTTCTTTATCTAAACCTTCTCTAGCTGCAGTCCCTACATAAAAGGGTAAGTTTCGTGTTTGGAAATTAGACACTGATCCAGTATGGAGCCCAACTAAAACTCCTGCATCCATTAATAATTTTGGTGTTTTATATGGTAAATCATAATCACTATCACTAGAATTTGGTAAGCGGTGCGTATGATCAACCAAAACAGAAACATTATTTTGTTTCAACAAATTGGTGACTTTGTAAGCTTCTGCACCACCAACAATGACTAGGTTGGTTATACTATTATCTTTTGCAAAGGCTACAGCATCTACAATGCCTTTTTCATCACCAACGTGAATAAATAACTTTTGAGCACCATTATACAAGCCTTTCATAGCTTCAAAAGGAATATTTTTAGTGTTTTTATTTCCTTTTAAATAAGCTTTACTTTCTTTAATAAATGTATTAAGTTCTTCTATCTGCTTTGCATAGTTTTCATTTAATTTCACACCACGGTCTTCTCCTAACCACCAACGCCCAAATGAATAAGGGTTTGGCCAATTGATATGAATACCATCATCAACTTTTACAGCCGCATCTTCCCAGTTCCAAGCATCAAATTGTACAATAGAAGACGTGCCAGAAATACGCCCGCCTTTAGGAGATATTTGCGCCACCAACACGCCGTTTGGACGCATAGATTCTACCACTTTAGATTCAGCATTATAAGCAATTAAACTTCTAATATGTGGAATCATACCTCCAATTTCATTAGCATCATTACTAGCGCGTACCGCATTGACTTCAATTAATCCTAAAGAAGAGTTGGTGGTAATAAACCCAGGGTATACATGTTTTCCTTTAGCATCAATCACTTTTCCTTTTGGTGTGCTGTTAGGTGATGTGCTTGTTATTTTGCCGTTCTCTACAATAATGGTACTGTTTTCTATAACCGTACCATCACCAATATGAGCTGTAGCACCAATTATAGAAAATGCTTCTGTCTGTTTTGATCCAGGAGTTTGTTGTGCAACAACCAAAGTGTAGCATAACATTAAAAGCGCGAATATATATTTGAATTGTTTCATTTGTTTTCGTTTTAAATTATTCTGAATCACAATGTAATTGTTGTTTTTTTGAATTTTTTACAGGCTGTGTTTTTAAACCTTTGTTTTTATCTTGAAGCATCATTTTAATTAACTTACTTTTTTCAGTTTGCATTGCTGCTCTGAGTTCAAGATCACGCTCTAAATCAAAATAAGTAGCCCCTTCAATAATTGTTTTTTCAGCTTTTGCATAAATAGACATCGGGTGATCGGTCCATAATACCACATCAGCATC
>CAZECB010000302.1:0-3159 GCA_964510745.1 uncultured Flavobacteriaceae bacterium
TAAAGATGCAGAATATGGAAGACCTTCAACACCAAATATTTCTTTTGGTAATTTATATGAAGATGGTCGTAGCATTGCGTTCAGGACAGCTATTGAGACTGTTATGGATGAACTAAATTTAGACGCAATTATTTACCCTTCTTGGAATAATAAACCAGCGACGATTGCTAATTTTCAAGAAGAATATAAAGGAGATAATAGCCAGATCATTTCACCACACACAGGGCAGCCTGCATTTACTGTTCCTATGGGTTTTATTTCAGGAAATCTTCCAGCCGGATTACAATTTCTAGGAAAAATGTATAGTGAACCTACACTTATAAAACTGACTTACGCGTATGAACAAGCAACAAAGCATAGAAAAAAACCTAAATTATAATATATTAACTCTTCAAAGTATTAAAATGAAAAAAATCATTATCATAATTTGTGCATTTGTAGCTTTTTCCTGTACTCAAACTGAAAAAGTAAGTCCATCTGCTATTTTAATTACAGATGCCAATGTTATCAATGTTAGAAATGGAATTATTGTAGAACATAGAGATGTTGTAGTAGACTCTGGTAAAATCAAAAGTATTTCTGATGCTCTTGAAAATAGAGATGCCTATACAACAGTAATTGACGGTAATGGAAAATACTTGATGCCAGGGCTAGCAGAAATGCATGCACACATCCCTCCACCATCAGAGAGTAATCCAGAAATTGTAGATGAAACATTATTCTTGTATTTGTCTAACGGAATTACAACAATTAGAGGAATGTTAGGAGGACCGTCACATTTAGAGCTTCGAGAAAAAGCAAAAAACAATGAAATTTTAAGTCCTAGGATTTATACGTCTAGTCCATCATTAAATGGAAATTCAATTAAAACTGTAGAAGAAGCGATTGAAAAAGTAACCCAATATCAAAAAGACGGATATGATTTTTTAAAAATCCATCCTGGGATTCAGTTAGAAGTATTTGATGCCGCTATAAAAACAGCTAAAAAAGTCGGAATTCCTTATGCAGGCCATGTTCCTGTAGATGTTGGTGTACGTCACGCAATGGAAAGTGGATATGCATCAATTGACCATGTTGATGGGTTTTTAGAAGGTTTAGTACCACAATCTGCTAATGTGAACCCAAGTGATAATGGATTTTTTGGTTATGCTTTTACACCACTTGCTGATGTGGGTTATATGGATGAATTGGTTGATATGGCTAAAGAGCATAAAGTATGGATTGTATCTACACAAAGTTTATATGAACGTTGGTTTGCTCCAGTGACAGGTGATGAATTACTTAAAGAGCCTGAAATGAAATATATGGCAGCATCAACGTTACAAAATTGGAAAGCCAGAAAAGCACAATATACCGAAGCAGAAGATTTTAGTATAGCACAATGGGAGAAATTTAATGAAATTAGAAGACAGCTAATGCGTAAACTTCAAAATAAAGGGCATGGCATGTTATTAGGATCTGATGCACCACAATTGTTTAATGTACCAGGCTTCTCGATTCACCATGAAATTTCTGGAATGCGAAGAGCAGGTTTAACACCATTACAAATTATTCAATCAGGAACTATTAATCCAGCTGTTTATTTTGATGAAGAAGGTAATTTTGGGGAAGTTAGAGTAGGAGCAGATGCAGACTTAATATTGTTAGATGCAAGTCCTATACAAGATATTAAAGCCTTAAAAAATTTGTCTGGAGTTATGGTAAGAGGACAATGGTTATCTAAAGAAACAATAGATGCAAGATTAGCTAAAATTGCTGAAGCTAATACTAATAAATAAATGAATATGAAATTAATTTTCACTGTAATATTAGGATTAATAATATCTGTAGCAACTTCACAAACTTTATTAAAACCTGATCGTGTTTTTGATGGAGTAGAAATGCATGTGAATTGGGTAGTATTAGTTGAAGGAAATCAAATTACCCAAATTGGAACTACTTCCCAGGTAAAGATACCTAGAGGTACAAAAACAATTGAATTAAAAGGAAAAACCTTAATGCCTGGATTAATTGAAGGGCATTCTCATGTATTATTACATCCTTATAATGAAACGACTTGGAATGATCAAGTACTAAAAGAATCACCAGTAGAGCGCTCTATTAGAGCAGTGAATCATGTTAAAAATTCATTAATATCTGGTGTAACCACTATGCGAGATTTAGGTGCAGAAGGTGCTGGTTATAGCGATGTATATATTAAAAAAACCATTGATGAAGGGATTATAGTAGGTTCAAGATTGTTAGTTGCCGGTCCTGCAGTTGTAGCTACAGGCGCTTATGGACCTAAAGGGTTTCATGATGGTGTTCATGTACCTTTAGGAGCTGAAGAAGCAAGTGGTAATGATGTGATTAAAACAGTAAGACGCCAATTAGGTAATGGTGCTGATTTTATTAAAATATATGCCGATTATCGCTGGAAACCTGGAGCAGAATCACAGCCTACGTTTTCTTTAGAAGAAATTAAATTAATGGTTGAAACGGCTGAAAGTGCAGGATCTTATGCAGTAGCTCATGCAAGTACGCCAGAAGGTATGCGTCGTGCTATTCTTGGAGGCGTAGAAACCATTGAGCATGGTGATGGGGCAACTCCTGAAATTTTTAAATTAATGAAGGATAAAGGAGTTGGACTTTGTGCGACTTTAGCAGCAGGAGATGCTATTTTACAATACAATGGTTGGAATAAAGGAAAAGACCCAGAACCAAATCGTATTAAGCAAAAAAAGAAATCTTTTAAATTAGCAATGAAGTCTGGTGTAGATATTGTTTTTGGCGGTGATGTAGGCGTGTTTACACATGGTGAGAATTATAGAGAATTAGAATTAATGGTAGATTATGGAATGTCAGAAATCAAAGCTTTACAATCAGCTACGTCTGTAAATGCTAGAGTATTTCATTTAGATAATTTAGGGCAACTTAAAACTAATTTTTTAGCAGATATTATTGCTGTAGAAGGTGACCCTACTAAAAATATTGAAGCGATGCGAAATGTATCTTTTGTGATGAAAGATGGAGAAGTTTATAAAAACGAATAATCTGTTATCTGAAGAATTTTTTAGAAATCCCTTTCCATCGTAAACGACGAATAAACTGCCCTTGGTTTTTAGTGACTAAGGGTTTTGTTTTTTTTAAGAATGCTTTTATATAACCAGTGATATAATC
>CAZECB010000303.1:0-411 GCA_964510745.1 uncultured Flavobacteriaceae bacterium
AATATTATCTGGACGGTCATTCACAAATCGTAAAGTTATTAACCCCTCTTCATTTTGCCCAATAACAGAAGGAATAGAAGAGGTCGTTAAAAACCAACCTTTAGGTAACACTACCGTATTGCGGTTACGTCCAAAACTACGATCCCAAACCAACTGGTCTTTATATAGCACATAACGATTAGCATCCGTATAAGTTTCAGTAATTCGTAAACGTTTCGATCCACCTTGTTTTACAGGATCAAACCAAATGGCAACGAGTTCAGTTTCTGGCTGGACTTCATAACCAATATCAATATTACGTTTTGTAATTTCATCGCCTTTTAACTCTTCAACTTTTAATTGTTCTCCTGTATCTAAAATAATAGCTGATGGATTTGAGGCTTTACTACCTGGACGCACTACATTCAAATA
>CAZECB010000303.1:421-3156 GCA_964510745.1 uncultured Flavobacteriaceae bacterium
AATAAAAATGAATGTGTTTCAGGTTGTTGTAAAAAATATACAATATCGCGATCTTGAAAGGCCCGCTCACTAAAAGTATAACCTAATCTTGCTTTTGATTGGTCTCTAGCTCGACCAACCCCAGGAGCGTAACGCTCTTCTTCTGGCATTTTAATAGTGATATTATTAGCTAGTGGTTTAGCTTTTATGACTAGAGGGGTAGCAGCAGGACCACGATTTAAAAAACTCACTTTTATACGTGCATCATCTGTTAACTGTACTTGTGACGGATAATTACAAGACACTAATTCATAGCCTTTTGGTAACACAATACTGTTACGTTTAATCCCTAAAGATCTATCAAAAACAATCAGATCACCTTCTTTATAATAACTCGCAGTGTCTTTATAGGTTTTATCAATACGGATGCGTGCTTGCCCGCCTTTAGGTATTGGTCTAGCTAGAGTGACTTGTAAATAGTCAGTATCTTCAGCAGCACGTATCAAACCGTTTTGTTTTGCGGTTTTACCGTTAACGATTTTCCATTGTAGTTCTTTCCCTGAATATAAATCCCATACCTTGTCTACAGTATGCTCACTACCTTTTCGGAGTGTATTCCAATAGTATTTCATCCCAGCAGTTGTTCCGCTAACGTCATAGATAATTCTGAATGATTGACTCTCTGGATCTAAAAGTTCATATTGGGTATAGCTATCGGTTTGTGTTTGTTGAGCTTTTAGTGATAAACTTAATAATAGTATAAAGCAAATACCAAAAGATTTTAAAGTGTTATAATTAAACATAATCAAGATTAAAGATTGTGTTGTAAATATAATTTAACTTGAATTAAAAAAAGATGTAGACAGTCTTTATTCTTCAATTTCTTCAATCAAGGTATCAGAACGTTTTAAAATACTTTTATAACATTTTGATATATAACTAACTAAAAGAATGAAAAACAAAATTGCAAATGGTGTTATATAAAGTAGCCTAAGATTAAAGAATTCAAAAAAATCTTTGCCATTAAATAACTTCCCAAATACAGGTGTAATAGCTAGCATAAATAGAAAACTAATATAGATATTCATTTTTTGATATTTTTCAAAATTTCTTTTTTGAGTTGCGTAACCTCTTAAAGTTTCTGCCTAGTTTGTATTTATTAAATTAATACTCTGTACATTTTTCACAAGCTTTAGAGAAATTATAGGCAAGATAATAAGTGTAAATAGAGAAAAGATACCACAAACTAATAGAGGTGTAGAGTTTAATTTTTCAAAATTTACGATTAAATACAGTGCCATACCAAAACAAAATATGGTTCCTAGTTTTTCGTAATTTGCTATTTTACTCCATTGTTGTTTATAGTTTTGCTGTGTCATCTGCATAATAATATCGTTTGTTTAATTCTTGACTCATTTGAGACCAAGCTGCTTGCATGTTTTCTAGTTCCATAATCGTTATTGTTTTACAAGTTGTTGTTTTAATTTTTGTTTAATACGAGAAATACGAGTGCCAACATTAGTAGGTGTCAACCCTGTAATTTGAGGAATTTCCTCATATTTTTTCCCTTCTAATGGAAGTAAGCAGAATCAATTCTTTTTCTAAATCGCTTAGTGATTTGATTTGCGCATACATGAGTTTAAGGCGTTCTTCCAGAATAGGGTCATGCGGTTCATATTTTAATTGTAAGTTACTTAACTCCACTTTGTGACCTTGTCGCTTTTCTTTTCTTAAAAATGTAAACGTTGTATTTAATGACACCTGATACATCCAAGTACTTATTTTAGCATCGCCACGAAAGTTATCAAAGCCTTTCCAAAGTTGAAATACGATTTCTTGATACAAATCTTTCTGATCATCATCAGAATTTGTGTAGACACGTGTGATTTTAAAAAATACACCTTCGTGTTCTTTTAAACCTTAGTAAACGCTTGTTCTTTATACGTTAAAAAATCTATTTGATGTATAAGTATACACAAATGCAGAATTGTCACAAAAAAGAAATAAAAAAATAAAACTAAGCTAATTGCTCATCAAAATAATCTAAAACAGTATCAAAAACTTGCTTAGTAGGGTGACCATTGTCATTAACAAAATCTAATGTTAAGATAGAATGCCCTTTACCAGGAAGTTGATGCAAAATAATGCGCTTTTTATTATCAGTATTAAATGTTTTATTAATAACGTCAAACTTTTTAGCAGAACAAATTTTATCACTTTCAAAACGTCCACAATGCATAGCGCCAACTGTATCTAATTTTTTTTTAATAGTAGTAATATCTTGTTTTGATATATGCAATGCCGATTGCTTAGTAAGTGGGAGAGAGGGTTGACTTGAAAATCCTGCTAAAACACTATCACTTGCCATAAGTGAAATCGCAAAATTGCCAGTTAAACACATCCCGATGACAGCAACACCTTTAACATGATGTTCTTCTTTTTTTTGACTGCATAATTGTGACAGATAATCTACAATAGGACTGGATTGATTGGTTGCAAATAATTTGAACTCTTTTCGCATGCAAAAGACTTGAAATAGATTTTTAACAGATTGTGTTTTTCCGATAGGACCAAATAAGTGTGGTAAAACAACTGTATAATCGTTTTTAACAAATAAATCAGCTAATGCTAAAGTTTCTTGACCAATGCCTGGTAATTCTTGAATAAGGACGACTATTTTTTTGCTTTTCCCTAAAGTATATACATCATGAGTAATGGTATGACCTGTTTTAGTTTGCGCAGAAAATGTGTCTTTT
>CAZECB010000304.1:0-277 GCA_964510745.1 uncultured Flavobacteriaceae bacterium
TTTTCTAACATTAACAGACATACCAATAGAGTGTAAAACGAAATCAATTTTACCACCTAAAATTTCCATTGATTTTTCTACAAGATTTTGTAAATCCTCAAGAGATGTAGCATCTGCAGGAATAATTTGAGAACCGGTTTTTTCTGCAAGCTCATTTATTTGCCCCATACGCATAGCAATTGGCGCATTGGTTAACACAAACTCACCACCTTCTTCATGAACACGTTCTGCAGTTTTCCAAGCAATAGAATTAGCATCTAATGCTCCAAAAATAATT
>CAZECB010000304.1:287-3121 GCA_964510745.1 uncultured Flavobacteriaceae bacterium
CTTTTTTTCCTTTTAATAGATTATATGACATAATGTAATTAGTTAGATTAACTGTGATTTAAATTCTGAGTAAATATACTATTAATTCAATAATTGTTTAGCGTGCGCAATAGCAGATGTAGACATTTCTTTGCCCCCTAACATTTGTGCAATTTCAACAATACGCTCTTCAGAATTTAGTTTTACTAAATCTGTAATAGTTTTATCTTCAACATCTGCTTTAAAGACTTTAAAGTGTGTATCTCCTTTGGCTGCAATTTGCGGTAAATGTGTAATTGTAAATACCTGCATGCTTTTACTCATTTCTTGCATAATAACAGCCATTTTGTTAGAAATCTCTCCTGAAACCCCAGTATCAATTTCATCAAACATAATCGTTGGTAATTGAATATATTTTGATAAAACATACTTTATGGATAACATAATTCTGGATAATTCACCACCAGAAACTGCTTTTTTCAAAGGTTTAAACTCTGCGCCTTTATTTGCAGAAAATAAAAATGACAAACTATCTTTTCCTTGAGATAAAAACTCATTTTTAAGCTGAACAACTATATCAAATCTTGCATTTACCATTCCTAAATCTGAAAGTATTGACTGTAACTCTAATATTAACTCTGGTATTATTTTTTCTCTTTGTAAATGAATAGTTTTTGCTATAGTATTTAAACGATCTTCAAATGCTTGTAATATATTTTGTTTTTCCTCAATAGCGCTATCTACATTTTCTGTAATCGAAACTTTTTCTGACAAATTTGTTTGTATATCTATCAGCTCTTCAATAGTCAAAACAGAATGTTTTTGGAATAAATTCTGGATTATCTGCAACTTATTACTCACCTCTTCTAAACGTCTTGGATTTGCATCTAGATTATCTTGAGCATTATCAATTTCACTTGTGATATCATCAGTTTCAATTAAGACACTATTAATTCTCTCAAACAATTCTTTATAATTTTCTGAGATACTAGATAATTTTTGAAAACTATTTTTTAATTGTGTTAATGTATTTACAATTCCTATTTGCTCTTCACTCAATAACTGATTAGATAATTGTAATTCAGCCTTAATCTCTTCAACATTATTAAGTGTTTCATACTCAACTTCTAAATCATTTATATTACTTGAATCAAGTTGTGTTTCATTTAATTCTTTTAATAAAAATAAATTATAATCATGCTCTTTTATAGCTTCTGATTTTAAAACTTGTAATTCATTAAGTTCTGTTTTACAAATTTTATAATTCTTTAATGTAGTTTTATATTCTGATAAATATGATTCGTTTTGTGCTAAAGCATCTATAATTTGAAATTGAAAATTATCTTTTGTTAACTCTAGTGTCTGGTGTTGCGAATGAATATCTATTAAATGTTCGCCTAAAAGAGTTAGTGTATTTAAATTTACTGGGGTATCGTTAACAAATGCTCTTGACTTACCTGAAGGCAGAATTTCTCTTCTAATTATTGTTTCAGACTCATAATCTAAATCAATAGTTTTAAAAAAAGAATTTAAATTGTAATTAGCAATATCAAATACAGCTTCAACAATACATTTTTTAGATGCATCTTTTGCATTAGATAAATCTGCTCGTTTCCCTAAAATTAAAAACAAACCTCCTAAAAGAATAGATTTTCCTGCTCCGGTTTCTCCTGTAATTATAGTTAATCCTGTTTTGAAATCAACATGTAAGTTATCAATTAAAGCGTAATTTTTTATGGATAGTGTTGTTAGCAAATGTGATATAATTAAAATGATTAACTATTAATACAAATGTAACTTAAAAATGAAAATGAAACGATTTCTAGAAACTAATATTTCGCCATTTATTAGAATGTGTTGGCGCTATTTTATAAAGGTTATCAACTAAATCTTTTATACTCACTGAAGGTCCGTCAGAAAATATAGTTTGAATCTCTTCAGCTTTAGCATCAAAAAACACTTGCAATATAAATGAATTTGGGCGTCTTCTATTTAAAGTTACTAAATCATCTATAGAGGACGCTATAGTTTCTTTTCCTTTCTTAGCACCTAAATGCATTTTATCTAACCCATCTATATGGTATTTATATAATGTATTACGATACTCTTTAAATGTAGGTGATAATATATTATCAATTAAAGCAAATCTAGAACGCAATCCATCTTGTAATTGCCACCCTCGAAAATCTTCTTGTTGTGAGTAATTTAATATAGCTCTGGCTTGATCATAATGTTGGTTACCTCCATTTAACTCAAATGTATCTGCATCAATCCCTAAAATCATATAAACATGAAATGCTAGTACTGATACTAAATTAGATTCAAATTGATTTGGGCTATATAATAGGTTTTGAAATTCTACATAACGAAACGAAAAATCTTCATCATTAAAGTTATAAATTGGTGTCGTATATGATGAATTAAATACAGGTCTTGCAGATTGCACTTGTAATGTTGCTGTAAATGAATCACCACTATTAGCCTGTATATTTATAAACATACTACAGTTAATTCGCTCTTGTGGTTGAAAATTTTTATTAGTCCATTTACGATTATTAATAAATTCTCTTAATTGATTTTCGAGCGTTTTAAATACTTGTACATTTTCACTTCCTGTAAATTGAGCATTTACAACTACATTGCAATTTAACTCTTGTGCAAGAATTAAATTTGTAAAAAGAAATGATATAATAATTACAAGGTTACGCATTCAAATTTTTTTAATATCTCTGAAACTAAATCTTTAGCGACTTCCACTTTCTTTTTTAAAGGATATTCATTACGTGTTTCATCTCTATTGATAATAGTCACTTTATTATTTTCTCCTCCAAAACCAGCTCCTTTATCTTGTAGCG
>CAZECB010000305.1:0-3110 GCA_964510745.1 uncultured Flavobacteriaceae bacterium
TCTTTCTGCTAATACTTTCAACATCACGGTACCTACCATTCCGGTAGCACCTACTACAGCTACTTTCATTTTGCTTTTATTTAATGGTTAATCCAAAAAAAGTTCAGGCATTTGCCTCAACTTAAATAATTATTATATAATCTCCAAAAATAGAGAGCGCAAAAATATTACATTTTTCCAACTTAAGGTAGTTAACGTCGTTTATTAATGATTTTTTATGTCTTATTCGATGAAAAACAGGTTGTAATTTCAGGTTTTAAGTAAAATGTAGGACAGTACAATTGTGAAAAATTTAACTTTTTGTGAAAATTATATATGGTATCATAAATTCAATTGATATTATTATTTAATGATAAGCAAAAGCAATTAAGATATTATTAGAAAATGTAAGTATCTACAATCAAAACCTACTTATGTCGTATATTTGCATCACCAATGTATATTAAGTATGATTAAAGTTTCAGATACAGCAAAAAAGAAGGTAGTCGAGCTTATGACGGATGATGGTTTTGATGCTTCAATAGACTATGTCCGAGTAGGAGTTAAAAGCGGTGGATGTTCAGGACTTTCTTATGATTTAAAATTTGATAAAACTAAAGAAGAAGAGGATAAGGTTTTTGAGGATAATGATATACGTATAATAGTTGATAAAAAGAGTTTTTTATATTTAATAGGTACTACCCTTGAATATTCTGGGGGATTAAATGGTACAGGTTTTAAATTTAATAACCCAAATGCGAGCCGCACTTGTGGATGTGGGGAAAGTTTTTCATTATAAGTAGTTTTATATCAGTTGCTGGTTTTTAATAATGATATGCAGGTATAGAAAACTGAAAACTAAAAAAGAAATATGAGTAAGTTTACAGAAGACGATTTAAAGAAAGAGCTTGAAACCAAAGAATATGAATACGGGTTTTATACAGATATAGAGTCAGATACTTTTGCCAAAGGTTTGAATGAGGATGTGGTACGTGCTATTTCAGCAAAAAAAAATGAGCCACAATGGATGACGGATTGGCGTGTAGATGCTTTTAAAATATGGAGTGAGATGGAAGAGCCAGAATGGGCTAATGTGCGTTATGAAAAACCTAATTTTCAGGACATTAGTTATTATTCGGCCCCTAAAAAAGCAGACCCTAATAAAACTTTGGATGATGTAGATCCTGAATTATTAGCTACATTCGAAAAATTAGGTATTTCATTAGATGAGCAAAAAAAATTATCTGGTGTTGCTGTTGATGTAGTAGTAGATTCGGTTTCGGTAGCTACCACTTTTAAAAAGACATTAAACGAGAAAGGAATTATTTTTTGTTCGATCTCAGAAGCAATCAAAGACCATCCTGAATTAGTAAAAAAATACATAGGTTCAATAGTTCCTAAGACCGATAATTTTTATGCCGCATTAAATTCTGCGGTATTTACCGATGGTTCTTTTTGTTATATTCCAAAGGGAGTTCGATGTCCAATGGAATTATCCACGTATTTCAGAATTAACCAAGGAGGAACAGGTCAGTTTGAACGTACGCTATTAGTGGCAGATCAAGGAAGTTATGTAAGCTATTTAGAAGGCTGTACAGCTCCAAGTAGAGACGAAAACCAGTTACATGCTGCCGTGGTAGAGTTAATAGCTCTTGACGATGCAGAAATTAAATACTCCACAGTGCAAAATTGGTTTCCAGGAAATGCAGAAGGTAAAGGAGGTGTTTTTAATTTTGTAACCAAGCGCGGATTATGTGAAAATAATGCGAAAATTTCTTGGACTCAAGTTGAAACAGGGTCTGCAGTAACTTGGAAATACCCTTCTTGTATTTTAAAAGGAGATAACTCCGTAGGAGAATTTTATTCTATTGCTGTAACTAATAATTACCAACAAGCTGATACGGGTACTAAGATGATTCATCTTGGAAAAAATACGAAGAGTACTATTATATCAAAAGGTATTTCAGCAGGAAAATCACAAAATTCATATAGAGGATTGGTTCAAATAAGCCCTAGAGCAAAAAATGCACGAAATTTTTCTCAATGTGATTCGTTATTAATGGGGAATGAATGTGGAGCACACACATTTCCCTATATTGAAGCTAAAAATAAAACTGCCCAAATAGAACATGAAGCTACGACTAGTAAAATAGGAGAAGATCAAATTTTTTATTGTAATCAAAGAGGAATTGATACTGAAAAGGCAATAGCTCTTATCGTAAACGGATTCAGTAAGGAAGTATTGAATAAATTACCTATGGAATTTGCCGTGGAAGCTCAAAAACTTCTTGAAATTAGTCTTGAAGGGTCGGTTGGGTAAATAGTAGTATATTAAACAACGAAAAAATCATCTAACTAAATTTAATTTTCATGAAAAAATTTTTTGTTCTTTTCAGCATTATGATTGCAGTAATTTCTTGTAAAAAAGAAGAAACTAATTTCACAAAAATAGAAGCAGAATACATTTATGTTGCCGACGCAGCGGTATTAAAGGGGAAAGACTTTATCTATGGTGTTGTTTTAGATAATAAGGCAAATGAGCTTACAGAAAAAGTAGAACCTATGAAAAAGGATCAATATGATATGGTTCCTGTAGTAATTGAAGGTGTTATTAAGCCTAATCCTGCAAAAGAAGGTTGGGAAAAAGTAGTTGAAATTAAGAAAATTGTAAAAGTTCTGCCTGTAAATACGCAAGAAGCAGAAGAAACAGTTAAAGTAAATGTAGTGCAATAAGCACTTTGTTTTAGATATAGGTTATGTTAGAAATTAAGGATTTACACGCGAGTGTAGAAGATAAAGAAATCCTAAAAGGATTAAACTTAAAAGTGAATGCAGGAGAAGTTCATGCAATTATGGGACCTAATGGTGCTGGGAAAAGTACTTTGGCGTCTGTGGTTTCTGGAAAGGAAGAGTATGAGGTAACTTCTGGAAATATCTTTTTAGAGGGAGAAGACATAGAAGAGTTGGCGGCAGAAGAACGTGCTCATAAAGGTGTCTTTTTATCATTTCAATATCCTGTAGAAATCCCTGGAGTTTCTGTAACTAACTTTATGAAAACAGCTATTAACGAGACTCGTAAAGCTAGAGGGTTAGAAGAAATGCCTGCTCGTGAAATGCTTAAAAAAATTAAA
>CAZECB010000306.1:0-2503 GCA_964510745.1 uncultured Flavobacteriaceae bacterium
TACAATTGGCTAATGCTTTATTTCCTTTAATTGAAGATGCTAAAGCATTAGAAGATATTTTACATACGTTCAATCCTATATATGAAGTGAAATATTTAAAAATGATGCGTCAGAAATTAGGGCTGGAAAAAGAAATGGGTACTGATAAAATGTTAATCAATGATTTAGAAGAAAATTTACAACTAACCGAAACGGATATGACAATTTTCTTTAGAAATCTTGCAAATATTAGCAAAGCTGAAAAATTATTAGATTTAAAAATAATTGAAGAAGTGTTTTATGTTCCTAATGAAGTTCAAAATGATATTCTCGAAAAATGGAAATCTTGGTTTTCTAGATATGTTGAAAGATTACAACTTGAAACTCTAAGCGATTCCAAACGGAAAATCAAAATGAACAAAGTCAACCCTAAGTATGTGCTCCGCAATTATATGGCACAACTTATTATTGATGATGCAGGCAAAAGTGATTATACGTTATTAAATGAAATTCATGAGGCGCTCAAAAACCCTTATGACGAACAAGAACAATATCAAAAATGGTTTGCAAAACGACCAGAATGGGCACGTGATAAAGTAGGCTGTTCTATGCTGTCTTGTAGTTCTTAAGTATGATTTTGTTTTAAAACTGATAAAATATATTCTTTATATTTTCCACCTATCGGAATTTCAATAGTTCCTATTTCCACATCTTGTTGTGTAAATGCTGTGATTTTTTTTAGACTAACAATATATGATCTATGTATTCTTAAAAATTGATTTTCAGGAAGTTGTTCAATAAAATGACTAATACGTTCTTTTATAGTATGTGTTTTTTCTAGGGTATGTATTTTAAGGTAATCTTTTAAACTTTCAATATAAGTGATCTCATCTAAATTTATTTTAATATGTTTTTTATTAGATTGAATGAAAATATATGGTTGTAATTCTTTAGAAGACGTTTTTATTGTTTCAGCTTTAGCTACAAATCTATCTAACCTATTTACAGCTTTAAAAAAACGCTCAAATGTAATTGGTTTTAATAAATAATCTAGTACTTGTAATTCATAACTTTCAATAGCATATTCTCTATAGGCAGTAGTAAAAATAACTTTTGGTGGGTGATTTATAGTTTTCAAAAAATCAATACCGGTAAGTTTAGGCATATGAATATCTAAAAACATAAGGTCTACCTTATGTTTATTTAAAAACTCTGCTGCTAAAACAGCATTTTTAAAAGATTCTAAATGCTCTAAAAATGGAGTTTCATTAATATGAGTTTCCAATAATAAACGCGCTAGAGGTTCATCGTCTACAACTATGCATTTAATCGTTAACATAAACTGTATTAATTATTAATTGTACTTCATACCATTCTTCATTTTCTATTATATTATATTCGAAATCAGGGTATAATAATTCTAATTGTTGTTTTATATTTGACATTCCTATACCAGTATTTGGGATATTTTTAGGTGTTTCATTTCTAGTATTTTTTACAGTTAGATAAAGTAATTCTTCTTTTTGTGATAATTTAATATGAATTTCAGGGTTATCCAAAGAATGACTTGCACCGTGTTTAAATGCATTTTCTATAATAGATAACAAAATGAATGGTGCGATTTTCATTGAATGTATGCAAGTGGTATTAAACGTGATTTTAATATCATCGCCATATCGTAATTGCTCTAAAGCAATATAGTTTTTCAATAATTCAATCTCCTTATGTAAAGGAACAAGTTTATCATTACATTGATACAACATGTAATCTAACATTTCAGAAAGCCTCTTAATAGACTCTGGTGCTTTATCAGATTTTTGAAGTGTTAATGCATACAAATTATTAAGGGTATTAAATAAAAAGTGAGGATTAATCTGTGATTTTAACGCTTTTAGTTCTGCTAAATTTCGGTCTCTTTCTAATTGAATATTTTGTTTTTCAATTTTCCTTTTCTGACTCATAATGCGATCAAAAGTCATTGCAAATGTTGCTAAAAATAACGGCATTACATATATTAAAAATAAAAACTCAACATCTTTAAAAATTTCAATAATGCTTTCTTGAGGAAACGGTCTTTCTCGTGTAAAAGTTTCATATACGTATACCGTAATAATTCTGTCAAGTACACTAGCTATGTAAAAAAGTAATACGAATAAAATTGCAAAAACAATATATTTTTTCAGGTTATAAAATCGTGGTAAAAGTATATCATTAAAAACATAAGCTGTTAGTATCATCGCTGGCAAACGTTTTATGTTTTGAATTAAAATGATGTAAAAGGATTGACTATTACCATCTTTAAAAAAATGAATAAGTGTATAGGTGAAGATAATGAGACTCCAAAAGGTAACATGCTGTTTTATTTGTTTATTATTCTTCAAAGGGTAACATTTAAAATCTATTCGAAAATAGTTTAATCACATTCTAAAATTACAATTAATCGACCAAACTTGATCCGTCGATGACGAAATCAAATTAAATAACGATAAATACATTCATCTACAACAAATTAAAAAATAAAGAT